>SCSY01000355.1 GCA_004298625.1 Nitrospirota bacterium
GCAACCGGGGCAACCTAAACCGCAGAAACCTTCACGTCCCGCAGTAAAGAAAGGCGACAAATAGATGTCGACTGACAGTCCGCCAGGAAAAGAATTGCGCCGGCATTGTCAGTCCAACGGCTGGAAACGAACAGAACAAACCTTTAGTTTGACCCTACCAAGCGTCGATCAAGCTAGCCGTCGGCGGGACCCGGCAAATCCTCGAAGAAGAGAGCCAGCGCCTCTTCCAGATTGGCTATAGCTTCTTTTTCCGTCGCACCGTGACTAGCCACCTCGACATAGAGGCAACGCGCAACAAAAACGCCATTTTCCTGGACTACCTCATAGGTCGGGTTCGATTTGCGATTAATGGTTGTCATGTTAACAAATTTTTTCAGCATTTAACGAAAACGGACATGTGCGACCGATTAGTGATGCTGCGCACGCGAATGGCCAAAGAGTGGAAGTTTACTATAAGTCGTGCCGGTAACGGTTATGCGTCATGGCGTGGCGGCATATTTTGCTAGCCGGCGACACAAACCGGACGTTCGAACCGAATTGCCATTAGCAAGTCTTAAGGGTAGGCTTGCGCGTTGTGTCTTTGCGTTTCCCGCCCACCCAAGGCGGAATTCGAGCGGATACCGGATAAAGAGGGTCACGGCCATCGCATTTTTCTTTACCATGGCCGAGAATCAGGCTTCTACATGGTGTCGGAAAGGAGATCGAAATGTCTTTACTGATGGATTTATCCAGGGCGGCGCGCTTGGTCGGCGTGACGAGGGTGGCGCTGCAAAAGAAAATCAAGGAGGGGGTGCTGCCTTCCTTCGAAGGTAAGGTGGCCGAAGACGATTTGTTGCGGGTTTATCCCGATACCCAGTTCGAGGACAACACGCTTTTCGAGCGGATGGCGCAGACCAAGGAAATCGCTTTCGGCGTGCGCGCGTTCGAGCGCTTGCCCAACAAGGAAGTCCTGGCGGCGCGGCTGACCGGCTTGGGCAAGGAGCTATCCGACACTCAGGCGACTTTGATGC
>SCSY01000356.1 GCA_004298625.1 Nitrospirota bacterium
CATCGACCGCCAGAATCACGCTGGAGGAAGACAGGCTGTGATACCCGCCGTCCTGCACCAGCGCCCCGATACGGTCGAAGGTCTCGGGCGGCAACTGCTTGAGCTTGTCCGGGAAATGCTTGGCGATCAAATAGATCAGCGTCGCGTCATGCACCAGCGGATCGTAGTAATTATCCCGGTAGCCATAGCGTTTGTTCTGTTTGGTGCGTTCCAGCAGATCCTGCCACAGCGGTTCCAGCAATTCGCGGGCGGCCTTGTCCTGCTTCAGCATCTGGTAGCTGGCCGCCAGATAGGCGGCGCCCAGATCGAGAACTAGCTTGTTGTCCTTGTCCCTGGGCTGCGCCGCCCGCAAATTCACCAGCGCGGCGCTGGTCACCACCCCATGGCGCGTCAGAACATAGGCCGCATAGGCGCGATTGCGCCAGTCGTAACGGCTGGTGCCATTGTGTGACAGATACTGTTGCAGGTAGCCCATGCTGCGCTGCAACATATCTTCCGGCACCGGCAATTTCCGCTCCCGCGCTTCCAGCAGCAGGTGCGTGGCATAGACCGTGGCGAAAGGCTCGACATGACCCGCATCCCACAAACCGAAAGCGCCTTCCGCAGTTTGCCGCGAACGCAAGATGGAGAGCGTTTTTTCCAGCGCTTTCCCTGGATTGGGCGCGGTGCGCAAAGCGGCGCTCTTTCTCAGCTCTTTTGCCAATTCAGGACGCGCATTCAGGAGCACCATCGGGAAAGTCTGGCTGGTGATCTGCTCCGTGCAGCCATGCGGGTAGGCAACCAGGTATTGCATCAGGCCGGAGGCAAAACTCCACGGTGAAGTTGAAGCGGCAAATTCAGTTTGCTGGAGATTCGGATAGAAATCGCCCTGCAACTTGAGGTTGCCCGCCCCATGGAAACGACCGGTCTGCACTAGCGTGACGAATGCCGATGCCGGACGCACGCTGAGATTGGTAGACAAGCGCGCCTTGGCATCCTTGTACTGTGCAGTGAAGATCACGCTGGCGGACCCCAGTTGCGCCTGCGCCCCGGCTCTGGCGCGGATGCGGAACTTGGTGGCGGCTTCGCTGCGCTCGGAAACCTTGAGCGTTTGCGTGGCCGCGCCCACCACTTCGAGCTGTGGCGAGG
>SCSY01000331.1 GCA_004298625.1 Nitrospirota bacterium
GTTTTCAGTTGACGATCTCGTTCTTAATCCTGTGCAGTTGTCAGGCGGGTTTCAGGTGAGGCTGAACCTGGCGAAGGTGCTTGTCTCCAATCCCAATCTATTGCTCCTTGACGAACCAACAAACTATCTCGATATCGTGTCGCTCCGATGGTTAGCCCGGTTCCTGCGCGCATGGAAAAAAGAACTTATCATCATTACGCATGACCGTTCATTTATGGACAGCGTTACCACACATACGATGGCGATCCATCGCTGCGGAATAAGAAAGATAGCCGGGCCTACCGAAAATGTATATCAGCAATTAATGCTCGAAGAAGAGGTGCATGAAAAGACGCGGGTAAATGACGAGAAAAAGCGGAATGAGATAGAGCAGTTCATAAATCGGTTCAGGGCCAAGGCGACCAAGGCCAAGGCGGTCCAGTCGAGGGTCAAGGCATTGCAGAAGAAAGAACGGCTCGAAAAATTGTCCGACACAAGGAATCTTGACTTCACCTTTAACTCAGCTCCCTTTAACGGCAAACAGCTTATGGAAGCAAAAGACCTGTCTTTTGGATTTGAGCCCGGAGTTCCGTTGATTGACGGATTAAGCTTTTATGTCGGCAAGAAGGACCGCATCGCGATAATAGGGAAAAACGGAAAAGGCAAGACAACGCTCCTGAACCTTCTGTCCGGGGAGTTAGCCCCCTTGAGCGGCGAGATTCGCCATCATAACGACCTGAAGCTTGCGTATTTCGGACAGACAAATATAAACCGGCTTAACCTGCAGAAAACAGTGGAAGAGGAGATAATGGAGGCACATCCTGACAACAACAGAGGCGCATCTCGCAAGATATGCGGTATCATGATGTTTCCCGGAGATGATGCATTGAAAAAAATCAGCGTCCTTTCCGGCGGCGAGAAGAGCCGGGTGCTTCTCGGTAAACTGCTTGTCAGTCCTGCCAATATGCTGATGCTGGATGAGCCTACGAACCATCTTGATATGGAGTCTGCCGAGTCCCTGCTTGAGGCGATAGACGCCTTCCCCGGCGGCGTAGTCATCGTAACCCACAGCGAAATGATACTCCATGCCATTGCAACGAGACTCATTGTCTTTGATAACGGGAAGGCTACTCTTTTTGAAGGCACTTATCAGGACTTTCTTGATAGAGTAGGATGGAAGAATGAAATCCCTACGAAGCAGCGTAACCAGAAAGTGAACGGAGGCGGGAACGTGGACAGGAAACTCAACCGGCGCTTACGCGCTGAACTGGTCAATGAGAAATCAAAAACCCTCGGGGCGTTGCAGAAACGGATAGATGAAATTGAACAAGAGATCGCAAGCCTTGAAGCAATGGTCGCACAGAACAATAAGGATATTGTGGAGGCCTCCTTTAAAGCCAACGGCGCGGCAATAAATAAATCGTCAAAGGAGCTTCACGCTTCACAGGCAAAGATAGATTCCCTCTTCTCTGAACTGGAACCCCTGCATATAGAACTTGAGGACAAGACCAAAGAGTATGAAGAAAAACTCAACAGGATAGGGATGATGCCGTAGGGCAGAAGATGTCTTACTTGCAATTTCTTGCTCCGAATGCATTTATGCCTTATCACCAAATCCCGATATAGAAATTGCGTATTCCCATCCGTTTTCATCTTTCCAAATGCTAACCCTCTGCAACATGTATCCTCACCTCTACCGAGTGTTCCTGACGGTCATCAACAAGGGGAATAGTTTTGTCGTGTTGCTCAACGCCATCAACGGTCACACCCGTCTCGATCTTCCCATCACGCGTTTGCCGGACGGTGATATGATAGATAGTTTTCCTGTATCGGTAATGAACTTTGAACGCTTCCCAATCCTCAGGGAGGCACGGCTTGAAACGCAGTTTGTCTACTTCAAGCCTCAGACCCAGGAGTGATTCCACGATAAGCCG
>SCSY01000036.1 GCA_004298625.1 Nitrospirota bacterium
CTCCCTCTGCCTCTGCTTTTTTCTTCACATCATCAACAATTTCTTTGGCCTTTTTAATAAGCTCTTCAACTGCGCCCGGGGCTTCTGACTGGAACTCTTCAGTGACATCAATGACCGATACAGTCTTCAACTTGCCTTCATAGGACCCGGCAAGGTCTATAGCCTTTGCTGTTGCTGCCTCACTGAATTTAGAGCCGTCAGTTGAAATCAGTATGCTATCCCATCCGACAGAAGAATTATTCGGTACCACAAGGACATCTTTTGTTGTATGGCCTATAACACGCGCCGTAACGCTTCCAACCAGAGCCCTTTCGAGCCGGCTCTTGCCATGCCTTCCCATGACGATCAAATCAAAGTTATTCTCCTCAGCCATGTCACTAATGGAATCAACCGGGTTTCCTTCTTCGAGAATCGGCCTTATGAAGGCATCCTCCTGATCTGCAATTTTTTTAACCTCTGAAAGCACTTTCTCGCCGTCTTCTCTCAGGGTCTTGCTTACTTTTTCCCGAATGCTGGGCATTTGAAAGAGGTCCTGATAGAATGGGATTGTTGTGATAACGGTTATCCAGCTCGCATCCTGACGGGCGATCCTGCACGCCTGCCTGAAGGCATTCTTGCTCGAATCCGAGCCATCAACCGCAACGAGTATTTTTCTGTACCTGCCCATATCAGTTCCCTGCCTCGTTTAATTCATAGCAATCAAAACAGAAGGATATAGTTCTTGAGCGGTTTATTTTGCCGAGAGTCAGACAACCCCCTGAGTCCCCCTTTGTTAAGGGGGATTGAGGGGGTTGTGAGGCAAAATCCTCGGAGGGCTTTAGCCCGAGAATGAGCGAAGGGACTATATCCTTCTGTTTTATCATCTACGCCTCTTTCTTAACCTTTGCCTTCTTCATGCTGAGGCCAACGCCGTCAAACATGTAGAATATGGCATATCCCCACCACATTGTATAAACAACATAGAAAATAAGAAGCCCCGACATCATGCCGGCATGTTCGCTTACCTTGTTTGCGTCAACCTTGTAGAAGTTATAACCCGGTTCAACGGCCTTTTTGTTGACATCGGAGATTATCTTTGCATCCTCCACATTCCTGTCCTTCTTTAATCCCTTTTCTATCTTGCTTAAGGCAGTCCACCAGTTTTTCATCGCCTTTTTCTCATCATATCCATAGCGCTCTGCTACAGCCTTGCCGTCATTTTTATACATCGAGTCCGCGTCTTTTATAACGCTCTGAAGTATAACGCCGAGGTCTCCGTCTATCTTGAGTATCACGTTATCAACGGTCTCAACCCTGGCGCCCGCTGTAGTGAAAAGTTTTGCCGTCGGCTCAACGTCCTCTGCCTTATCGAGTTTAATTGTCGCGGAAATCGGCTTGCCTGCCACCTTTTCAACTGACTTTGAAACCTTCGGGATAAAATATGAGGATCCCTTTGCAAGTCTGTTGAAACTGTCGTCGGAAAACTGGAGGCCGTTTTTACCGCCAAACAAAGGGCTGAATATCAGAAACAAAACAACTAAAAATGATATTGCAAAAACAACCCCGACGCTGAATGTCTTTTTATTTCTTACCAACATGTTATGCCTCCTCCTTTACGAGCACAGGACTGACGCTTTCATCCTCGCCTCTTAAGAGCTTGATATTCATTACAAATTTGCTTATGACCCATACCGCGAATATGCTCACCACAACCCAGAATATGATATTCCCGGCGGATTCTATGCCTTGAACAACGGGTTTTGAAAGGTCTATCACCTCAAGTTCGGTAAGTTTCTTCGGCAACGTCGCGGCCCTGTTTATAAAACCCGCGAGTATCGAAACAGCATAGAAGCCCCTTATATGGACCCCCTTAACAACCTTGGTTGTGAGCGCGCCGACCTGAATGCCTATCAGCGAACCGAGGAGCATACCCATAGCCAAAGTGTAAAAAACATAACCGTAGATCGCATACTGTGATATTGCGGCAAGCCCTGCCGTGAAGATAATCTGGAGTATATCGGTTCCAACTGTTGTCATCGAGGAAACACCGAAGACATAAACAAACATCGGGAATGTTACAAACCCTCCGCCAACGCCCATTATGGCCGCCAGAAGGCCTACGACGACACCGCCCATCGCAACTATCACGCCGGAGATCTTTCTGCCGCCCGGAACATAATCTTCGTCAAACCTTATTGCAGGCGGGATATTTACATTCTGAACCTTCAGGGAAAGCTCTGTCATGCCGGAACTTCCGCCATGCGCATCGCCTGTGTCTTTTGCATTCCTCGACTTTATGAAGTCAATTAAAGCATAGACTCCCAGAAATCCAAGCAGCACGGCATATACTGTGCTGATGAATGCCTCGCTTAAGAGCGGATCTTTATCATAAAGCGACTTGTTTATATATCCGCCGATGAATGTTCCTCCTGCAGAACCCACAAGAAATGCAGCCGCAAGTTTTACTGAAACGTTTCCGAGTTTTTTATGAACCGCCGTCCCC
>SCSY01000037.1 GCA_004298625.1 Nitrospirota bacterium
AAGAGGGGAAAATGCGAGAATTTGCAGAAAATTATTACAGCAATCTTTTTGGGTTTATAAGCTCTATCAGGGTTACCGACAAAAGCGGCGGACAGCTGACGTTTTCCCATGGGATCGAAAAGGCGGGCAATCTCATCGCTTTACAGACAGCTTCGGGCCAAAAAATAATCTTTATCGGTAATGGCGGCAGCGCAGCCATATCAAGCCATATGGCCATTGATTTTTGGAAGAATGGCGGTATGAAGGCAATCTCTTTTAATGACGGGCCCCAGTTAACATGTATCGGCAATGATTATGGTTATAAGCATGTATTTGAGAAACCGATCGAGATGTTTACCGATTCAGGCGATGTTTTGGTAGCCATAAGCAGCTCCGGAAAATCGGAAAATATACTGCTCGGTGTCCAGGCGGCAAAATTGAAAGGATGCAGGATTATAACGCTTTCAGGGTTTGATGAAAGAAATCCACTTTCCGGTATGGGCGAATTTAATTTTTACGTTCCTTCCAGGTCCTACGGGCCTGTCGAAGTAATTCACCATTCTATATGCCACTGCATTATTGATACGATAATGAAGGGTAAAAGTGGATAGAAACAGGCTGCCTGCTTGCCGCAGATAGTACCTTTAAGGCTTGCGTTTATTACCGGATTTTGTAAAAATATAAGGCTAAAAATAATTAAGGAGGATTTTTGATGGAAGGTATAAAGAAAGTATTTATTACAGGGGGCGCCGGGTATGTAGGCTGCAATCTGGTCCCCAAGCTTCTCAAAAAGGGGTATCACGTTAAGATTCTGGACCTGTATCTCTTCGGGGAGGATGTCCTTGATGAATTTAAGAATCACCCAAACCTCGTCCAGATAAAAGGCGATATCCGCGATACTAAACTTCTGGAAAAAGAAATACCAGGCACAGATGCAGTGATACATCTTGCATGCATATCTAATGACCCTAGCTTTGAATTAGACCCGACTCTGGGCAAGTCCATAAACTACGACGCCTTTATTCCGCTGGTGCAGATTTCAAAAAAGAATAAGGCAAAGCTTTTTGTCTATGCGTCAAGCTCCAGCGTCTACGGGATAAAGGAAGATGAAAATGTAACTGAAGATCTTCCCTTGCTGCCATTGACTGATTACTCAAAGTTCAAGATGATGTGCGAGGATGTTTTGCTTAAAGAGCAGTCCCCTGATTTTACTACCCTGGTTATCAGGCCCTCGACAGTCTGCGGATATTCTCCAAGGCTAAGGCTTGACCTTTCAGTGAATATACTTACAAACCATGCAATAAATAATGGGAAAATAACAGTCTTTGGCGGTGCGCAGAAACGTCCTAATCTCCATATTGAAGATATGACAGACCTTTATGTGTACATTCTTGGGCTGCCGAAGGAAAAGATCGCGGGTAAGATTTACAATGCCGGTTATGAAAACTTCACTATAATGCAGATTGCAGAGAAAGTGCGGAATGTGATAGGGAAAAATATTGAGATAGTAACTACTCCGTCAAATGACAACAGGTCATATCATGTGTCTTCTGCCAAGATAAAAAGAGAACTCGGGTTTGAGGCAAAACATACGATAGAAGAAGCAGTGAAAGACCTTCAGGACGCGTTTAAGGCAGGGAAGATCCCTAATCCTATGGACGACATCAGATATTACAATATCAAGACAATGAAGGCCGTAAAGCTGAAATAAAACTGGATAATCAAGGAGAATCAGGATGGGCAAGAACGTGAAGATGAAAGTTGAATACTCATATCTTAAACAACAATTTGCAAACTCCGGCCCCATACTCAAGGCCATGAAGGATCAGTTAAAGAGATGTCAATTTACATTCGGTCCCGAGATGATAGAGTTTGAAAAGCGATTCGGCAAACTCATCGGCGCTAAACATGCCGTAGGCGTAGGAACGGGCACCGATGCGCTTTTTCTCCCTATGAAGGCATTGGGCATAGGGCATGGAGATGAAGTTATAAGCGCGCCAAACAGTTTTATAGCAACGACAGGCGCTATCGTTGCGACAGGCGCAAGGCCTGTTTATGTTGATGTCCTGGATGATTTCACCATAAATGCTGATCTGATAGAGGCCGCCATCACAAAACGAACAAAGGCATTACTTCCTGTGCATTATACAGGAGCGCCTGCTGACATGCCTAAGATAATGAAGATTGCAAAAAAATATAATCTTCCGGTTGTGGAGGACGCGTGCCAGTCAATAGGCGCGGCTATTAACGGCAAACTGGCAGGGACATTCGGGGTTGCCGGGGGATTCAGCCTGCACCCGTTGAAGAACCTTAATGTCTGGGGTGACGGCGGGGTTACGGTAACAAATTCAGCACAGATGAGGGATAAACTGCTCCTGCTTAGAAATCATGGCCTTCATGGAAGGGATGAGGTAGATATATTCGGATATAACAGCAGGCTTGATACTATTCAGGCTATAGTCGGGAATTATCTCATAAAGCAGGCTAACTGGATTACCGACCAGAGGATTAAAAATGCAAATAAACTTGACAAGGCATTATCGGAACTCTCCGATTACATAACATTGCCCACGAGGAAAAAGGGTTTCAAGCATG
>SCSY01000038.1 GCA_004298625.1 Nitrospirota bacterium
CTATTGATTTTTCGGTGTAACCCGACAATGCATAGGCAAGACCGCGATTGTAAAAGGCTGTTGCATATTGGGGGTTTATCTCGATTGTTTTATCGAAATCTTTAACTGCTTCGTTATACAGGCCTTTGTCGTAATATACACGCCCCCGGTTAAAGAATGCCTTATAGTAATCCGGGTCTATTTCGATTGCATCAGTGAAATCCTCGATCGCCATATCGAGCTGTCCGCTTTTGAAATGGGCGCGGCCCCGGTAATAGTAGGCGTCTGCATTCCCGGGATTTAATGCAATTGCTTTGGTGAAATCCCGAATAGCCTTTGCCGTATTCCCTGATTGGGCGTGGGCAAGCCCGCGTTTGTAGTATGTCTCTGAATTTTTTGGATCAGCAGCAGTTGTTTTATTTAAATTTTCAACAAGCCCGCCGCCGGTTTCTCTTGTGTCAGCCGCGCAAAAAACCGGCAACGCCGTGAAAGCAATCAAAATAATAATTCTTATTATCGGCATTCTAATCTCTCAAAACCGGTCATGCAGGCAGATACAGCTTTTGGCGCATCTGCCTGCGACGTGTCCAAACTCCCCTTATTTGCTTTTTTTGCTTATCTCTTCTAATTTTTTTCTTGCCAGCTCTGACTCTTTGGATTTTGGATATTTTTCCCTTAGCTGTTCGAGAATTCCTTTGGCCGCCTTTTTATCTCCCATTTCGATAAACGCATATCCCTGCTTCAAAAGCGCGCCTACGGCCTTATCACTGTCGGGATAATTTTTAAGCAGGGCGTCATATTCAACGATTGCGCCTGCATAGTCTTCTTCGGCATAATAGCTTTCAGCCATCCAGAACTGGGCGTTGTCGGCAAGGCTGTCTTTTGGAAATTCTTTAACAAATGTCTCCAGTTTCTCTCTTGCCTCTTTATATTTTTTTTCCTTGAAGACAGCATAGGCGGCATCGTATATCTTTGCCGGGTCTTTTATTTCAGGCTTTGCCTCAGGTATTTTTGCCTCTTCCGGTTCGGTCTTTTTTTCTTTTTTTATCTCTGATTTGCCTTTTGTTTTGCTGTCTGCTTCTATCCTCGAAGGCGGTTTTCCCCCCTGCAATTCCTTCAATTGCGTTTCAAGCGCAGTTATCTGTAAACGAAGCAGGTCTACCTCTGAGGACTTGTCTTTCAGAGACTTGTCAATAAAATATTTGTTTTCATCAAACCTGCCGGTTATGGTCTGGAGGTCTTTTGAAATCCCTGAGACTTCTGAACGAAGGGACGCCTCACTTTCCCTTATAGCATTGAAGGCGTCCTCTTTAACTGCGCCTGTTTTCAATTCAGCCAACTCTGCCTTTAGCCCGGAAGTCTCTTTTTGGGCGTCATAAGAGTCCTTCTTGAGCTGATTGATATCAGCCTTGAGCATCTCGACATCAGCTGTTGTCGCGCATCCGGAAACCAGCAATAATAAAGATAAAAGAATCTTTTTCATTATTTTCCGGATCCTGCAGGCGAGGTTTTAATTATAAATTGCGCCCTTCTGTTTTTCTGCCAGCACTCTTCGTTCTGTTCTTTGCAGAGCGGCTTCTCTTCGCCAAAACTTATTAGCTCGAGTCTGTCCTTTCCCACGCCTGAGGATATAAGGTAATCTCTCGTTGACTTGGCCCTTCTTTCTCCAAGCGCAAGGTTATACTCGTTTGTGCCTCTTTCATCGCAATGCCCTTCTAAAAGCATGTTTGATGATTTATTTTTTACGAGCCAGTCCGACACAACCTTAAGGGTCGGT
>SCSY01000345.1 GCA_004298625.1 Nitrospirota bacterium
CTATGTCAAACTGTGCGGCGATTGTGAACGGCTAGGCATCCCGGCGCCGGAAGAGAGTATCTTGCTGGACGAAATCTCTTCAGTCGCACAGGGGAGGGCGGAATACGCGGTAAAAATCATCGTCACAAGAGGGCAGGGTGAACGCGGCTACGCCTTGCCGGTGCAGGCAAATCCTACCCGCATCGTCATCGGTAGCCCATTGCCGGTCTATCCCGCCGGAAATGCGGAGGAGGGCATCAAGGCGCGGGTATGCGAACTGCGCTTGGCCGACCAACCCCGGCTGGCCGGCATCAAACACCTCAACCGCCTGGAAAACGTGCTGGCGCGGGCGGAGTGGAGCAATATCCAGATAGCCGAAGGCTTGCTGCTCGACCAGCGCGGCAATGTGATTGAAGGGGTGATGAGCAATCTTTTCATCCTGCGATCAGGCGTCCTTCTCACCCCCGATCTGAGCCGTTGCGGCGTCGCCGGCGTGACGCGGGAGCATATCCTTGCATGGGCAGATCAAGCCGGCATCCCGGCTAAAATCCAGGAAATTCCGCTGGATGCGCTATGGGACGCCGAGGAAGTCATGATGTGCAACAGCCTGATTGGCGTCTGGCAGGTGCGGGAAATCGAAGCAAGCGGAAAAACCTGGGAACGCGGCAAGTTGACGCCGCTGATACGCCAAAGCTTGATTGAATGTTATGATCGTACCTAATCAACGTGATAAATTGACTTTCCATTTTGTTGCCGGAAGTGGTTGATTGGCACTGTGGCGGCGCAAATTGCTTGTGTGGAATAACCTTGAATTATCTCCACCCCGATGCCATGTAAGCAACATACCCCCCATCATTAAGAAGCCATAATATGCCAGACACCCAACCCCTCGAAGGCGAAGTTCTCCACTCCACGGAAGCCGATGCACCGGCGGATGGCGGCGATACCGCCCCGTCCGTGCCTGCCAGGGTATTGCCGTCCACGCTGTATTTGTTGCCGCTGGTCGAAAAGCCTTTTTTCCCGGCGCAAACGCTGCCGCTGCTGATGAACGAGAAGCCGTGGCTGGAAACCATCAAAAGGATAGGCGATACGCCGCACAAGATGGTCGGCCTGATCCTGGTCAAGCCGGATG
>SCSY01000039.1 GCA_004298625.1 Nitrospirota bacterium
TACGGAGAAAAACAGAGCTGCAGTATCAGCCTCAAATATCATAATTCTTGCCGTTAAACCGCAAAACATGGAAGCGGCTCTTAATGAGATTGCAGATTTGATAACGGATGAAAAAACAGTGGTATCCATTGCTGCCGGTATTACCCTTTCATACCTCGAGTCAAAATTGAAAACAAAAAAGCTCATACGCGTTATGCCCAACACCCCTGCCCTCGTTCAGGAAGGGATGTCTGTTATGTCTTTGTGCGAGTGTTTTCCCGACAAGGATATCGCAGCCGTAAGAGAAATATTCATGTCTGTAGGAAAGGTGCTCGTAATGCCGGAAAAATATATGAATATAGTTACCGCATTATCAGGAAGCGGTCCGGCCTTCATAGCATTTTTTATCGAGGCGTTGATAGAGGCCGGGATAAAATCAGGCCTTGGCAGGAGTCAGGCTGTTGAACTCGCTGTCCAGACGCTATCAGGCACTGCGAAGCTTCTTGACACGGGTCTGCCGCCCGACAAACTCAGAGAGATGGTGACATCTCCGGGAGGCACAACAGCAGCCGGGCTTGAGATGTTTAGAAAAAAAGGGTTAATGGATATAGTTGATAACGCCATAAATGCAGCAATAAAAAGGGCAGAGGAACTTGGAAGGAGAAAAGAATAATGTTTATACTTGTCAACCTGATTTTAGCAATTGCAAATATACTCGATGTCCTGCTGGGCATTTACAAGTGGATTATAATAATCGCCGCGCTGATAACCTGGGTAAACCCCGACCCTTACAATCCCATTGTCAGATTCCTTCATTCGGTGACAGAACCTGCGCTCAGGCCCATAAGAAGACTTATAGGCCACAGGCTCGGGCCGATTGATATTTCCCCTTTAATAGTGATTCTTGCTATTATATTTGCTCAGAGTTTCCTGATAAAGTCATTAATAGAATTTGCCTATAAATTGAAAGGAGGGAATATTGTCCTATGAGAATCACTCCGCTTGACATCCAGCAAAAACAGTTCCCGATGAAATTCAGGGGTTTTGACGTCGAAGAGGTCTATGCATTCCTTGAGGTAGTGCGCGAAGAGATGGAAGAACTGCTCAGGGAGAACGCGGCCCTCAAAGAAACTGCCCAAAGGGCTGAAAACCAGATTAAGGAATATAAGGATATGGAGTCTACCCTTAGAGAGACTCTTATGACCGCCCAGCAGATGGTCGAAGACTATAAGACAAATGCAAGAAAAGAGGCAGAGCTGCTGGTAAAAGAGGCAGAATTAAAATCAGACTCCCTGATGAGAGAGTCGCAGGAAAAGGTCATCAAGATTCACGAGGATATCGTGGACCTGAAAGGAATCAGACGCCATTTTAAAGAGGAACTCAAGAGGCTTATAGAAAGCCATCTCAAGATGCTCGAATTTGACAAGGAAAGAGAAGGAGAAGGCTCAGAAAGCCTGCGCAGGGAAGAAGAATGAAAAGTCTGCGGCTCCGGAGGGACAGAGAAGGTGAAATATAACGCCCTCAAGGGCGTGCATGACATATTCCCGCCTGACATATACATCTGGCAGAAAGTGGAATCAGCGGCAGAGGAAGTGTTCTCTTCATACGGATATCAAGAGATCAGAGTTCCTATCATCGAATCAACAGACATATTTACAAGAAGCATCGGCGCGACAACGGACATAGTCGAAAAAGAGATGTACACGTTCCCTGACAAGGCCGGCAGGAGCATTACCCTCAGGCCTGAAGGGACAGCGCCGGTAGTAAGAAGTTTTATCGAGAACCATCTTTATAACCAGCCCTCCCCTCAGAAATTTTTTTACTCTGGGCCGATGTTCAGATACGAAAGGCCTCAAAAAGGCAGGTTCAGGCAGTTCTATCAGATAGGCGTTGAGGCATTCGGGGCAGCAGAACCGAAACTCGACGCAGAGATAATCTCGATGTTAAAACTTTTTCTGGAAAGGCTTGAACTTAAAGAACTGAATTTTGAAGTCAACTCCATAGGCTGCGAAAAATGCAGGCCTGCCTATAAAAAGGCATTATCTGATTTTTTTTCGGATAAGATCTCCGGTTTGTGCCCTGATTGCAACAGGAGATTTACCAACAATCCCCTCCGGATCCTTGACTGCAAGGTCAACG
>SCSY01000003.1 GCA_004298625.1 Nitrospirota bacterium
CAATCCGCCCGTGCCGTTATCCCGACGATAATAACTCAATTGCTGAATAACCGGAAGGAGATCCATCTTGGATCTTTGCACCCCACAAGGGATTTGAATTACGTAGGCGACATATGCAAAGGGTTTATATCCCTTGCCGGATGTGATGAGGCTGTCGGCAAGGAGATAAATATAGGTTCCGGTACCGAGATATCTGTCGGCAATCTTGCAGAACAACTGATAAAACTTATGGGGTCGGATGCGAAGATAGTTTCTGATGACCAGAGGAAAAGGCCGGAGAAAAGCGAAGTTGAGAGGCTGGTCTGCGACAACGGGTTAATTCGAAAGCTTGCAGGATGGAACCCTGAGGTATCTTTAAAGGAAGGGCTTGAAAGGACAATTGCATGGTTAAGGGATAAAGATAACCTTAAAAGGTACAAATGGGATATTTATAATGTCTGAGAATCGCCTTATTCCGCTCTCGGAACCTGAGATATCCGGCAATGAATGGAAATATATTAAGGAATGTCTTGATTCGGGATGGGTCTCTTCTGTAGGCCGTTATGTCGGTAAGTTCGAGAAGATGCTCGCCTCTTATACAGGGACGGGATATGCAGTTGCAACAGTTAACGGTACATCTGCTTTGCATGTGAGTCTTATAGCCTGCGGCGTTAAGCCCGATGACGAGGTCATCGTCCCGACCCTGACATTTATTGCCCCTGTGAATGCAGTCAGGTATTGCGGCGCTTATCCGGTCTTCATGGATTGCGATAAAGATACATTTTGCATCGATGTTCAGAAGACATCCGATTTCATAGAGAATGAGTGCGAGCAGCGCGGGGACGGTTTTACTTATAACAGGCAGAGCGGCAGGAAAGTTACGGCAGTTATTCCGGTCCACATATTCGGCCACCCTGCAGATATGGACCCCTTGATTAAAGTCGCAAGGGAACATAATATCCATGTGATAGAGGATGCCACGGAAAGTCTTGGTTCTGAGTATAAAGAGAGAAAAACAGGTTCTTTCGGCATATCCGGATGTTTCTCGTTTAACGGCAACAAGATAATAACAACAGGCGGCGGCGGAATGGTCGTAACCAACGATAAAGTGTTTTCAGACAGGATAAGACATTTATGCACGCAGGCCAAAAAGGACCCGTTCGAATATTACCACGATGAAATAGGCTATAACTACCGCCTTGCAAATATTCAGGCTGCAATGGGAGTCGCCCAGATGGAGAGGCTTGAGGAGTTTGTTGACAGGAAAAGGAAGAATGCAGTTATATATAAAGAGTTGGTATCAGACATCGGCGGGGTACAATTTTTATGGGAGCAAGACTGGGCCAAAAGCAATTTCTGGTTTTATACCCTGAAAGTTCCGAAAGAGCGCAGGAAGGGGTTGATGGATTTTCTTCTGTCAAATAATATACAGGTGAGACCTGTCTGGAGGTTGATACATACGCTTCCCATGTATGAAAATTCCCAGACTTATGAAATAAGCAATTCTTTTGAGATTTATGAGAGTTGTATAAATCTTCCATGCAGTGTAAATATAGTGAAAAAGGATATTGA
>SCSY01000357.1 GCA_004298625.1 Nitrospirota bacterium
CTCATCGATGAGATCGATAAAGCGGACATTGAATTCCCCAACGACCTTCTGCTCGAACTCGATAGGATGGAGTTTTACGTCACGGAGACCGGCCAGACCATCAAAGCCCGCCATCGGCCGATCGTGGTGATCACGTCCAACAACGAAAAGGAATTACCCGACGCGTTTCTGCGGCGGTGTTTCTTCCATTACATAAAGTTTCCCGAACGGGAGACCATGGAACGCATTGTCGCCGTGCACTATCCGGAGGCGAAGAAGACGCTGGTGCGCGATGCCCTGACGGTGTTCTTCGACCTGCGCGAGGTTCCTGGCTTGCGCAAGCGGCCTTCCACGTCGGAACTGCTCGATTGGATCAAGCTGCTGGTGGCCGATGATATTTCGCCCGAGGCACTGCGGTCGAAAGATGTGAAAACGCTTATTCCGCCGCTCTATGGCGCGTTGCTCAAGAACGAACAGGACGTGCACATGCTGGAGCGTCTCGCATTTCTCGCCAAGCGCGAGCAGCGCTAGGACGCGCCCGTGTTCTTCAACCTGCTCACGGGACTGAAGAAGGCCGGATTGCCCGTGTCCGTGGGTGAATACCTCGGCCTGATTGGTGCCGTGAAAGCCGGGATCGCGGAGACCTCGATCGAGGACTTTTACTATCTTGCCCGCGCGTCCTTGGTGAAGGACGAACGCCATCTCGACCGGTTCGACCGTGTCTTCGGCGAAGTCTTCAAGGGAATCGAAAGTGACGGCGCCATGGAGGCCGCTTTCGCGCAGATCCCGGCGGAATGGCTGAAGGCGTTATCGCAGCTCATGCTGTCCGATGAGGACAAAGCCAAGGTCGAGGCCCTGGGCGGCTGGGACAAACTGATGGAGACCTTGCGCCAGCGGCTGGCGGAGCAAAAGGAAGCGCACCGGGGCGGTAACAAATGGATCGGCACCGGCGGCACCTCGCCGTTCGGCGCCGACGGCTATAATCCGGAGGGGATTCGGATAGGCC
>SCSY01000040.1 GCA_004298625.1 Nitrospirota bacterium
TAGGGAAGGGCGGCACAACCAACAGACTACCATTAAGAGGATGGCTCTACAGAGAGCTGAAAGCCCTCAAGAAGAAAAGCAAGTCAAGTTGGGTGTTTCCATCTCCCAGGGTCAAAGACAAGCCGATATATGAAGTACGCAACGCCATAGCCCGGGCACAGAAAAAAGCAGGCATCACAAAACGAATACACTCACACCTGCTCCGCCACAGTCTTGCCACACACCTACTTGACAAAGATATTGATATACGTAAAATACAGGAAATACTCGGACACAAAAATATTAAGACAACGGAATTCTATACACACGTGTCTACAGAAATTAAAAAATCTGCCCTTAAAAAGGCAGGATTCTCATAGCGGGTGACTACAAACATCATTCACACTTTTTGGTTAGTGACTACATATAACAGCCATAACATACTATGAAAATAAGGATTTGCAGACCTGACTCTTAATCAGCGGGTCGCAGGTTCGAATCCTGCACGGCTCACTTTAAAAACAGAGAGGGATTGTTTTATCCGGAGGGGCAAATGGCAGATGAACATTCTTTTGATATAGTGAGCAAGGTTGATATGCAGGAGGTTTTGAACTCTGTCCAGCAGGCGACTAAAGAGATGAGCCAGAGGTTCGACTTTAAAGGAAGCAAAAGCAGTATTGAGTTCAATAAAGACAAGGCTGAGATAACGCTTGTCTCCGACGATGAACAGAAGCTGAAAAGCGTCATTGATATTCTCCAGTCGAAATTTGCCAAACGGGGCGTTTCCCTCAAATCTCTTGTGTATGGGAAGGTTGAAGCAGCATCAGGCGCGACTGTAAGGCAGGTCATCACGCTCCAGCAGGGGATTGCGCAGGAAAAGGCGAAGGAGATTGTGAAGATTATCAAGGATTCAAAGATGAAGGTTCAGGCTGAGATACAGAAAGATCAGGTAAGGGTAAGGGCAAAAAAGATAGATGACCTCCAGGCAGTGATGGCCATGCTTCGCGGAAAAGACCTTGGAATTCACATGGAGTTTATAAACTACAGGTAGCCCGCATCCATATTCTGACGGATGATTTTCTCCTCTGCGTCAGATATTCTCGGCCTCGATCAATGCCTGCGCCTGTTCCTTTTCTACAGGCCGTGAAAATAAATAGCCCTGAAAATATTCGCACCCCAGTTTTCTTAATTCTTCGAGCTGCGGGACTGTTTCGACTCCCTCTGCAATAACTTCCATTTTCATATTATGGGCCATTGCTATAATAGCTTTAACGATCTCCATTTGCCGCTCGTTATCATTCATATCTTTGACAAAAGATTGATCAATCTTCAGGGCGTCAAAAGGGAATTTGCTCAGATAGCTCAACGAGGAATAACCGGTTCCAAAATCATCTATCTGCACTTTTATATTCAAATCCCTTAACTGCGAGAATATGCCCGAGGCAATTTCAGGATCGTGTATGATAACGCTTTCGACTATTTCCAATTTCAGGCTTTCAGGATCCAGTCCTGTTTCGTTCAATGCCTGCTTTATCGTCTCTACAAGATCAGGCGTAAATTGCTTGACCGAGATATTTACGCTTATCGTCAATTGCTGTTTCTCGGGAAACCGTTCATGCCATAAACGCATCTGCCTGCATGCCTCGCCGAGCGCCCACCTGCCTATGGGGATGATCAATCCGGTCTCTTCGATTACGGGGATGAACTCGCCGGGCAAGACCACGCCTCTCTCCGGCGATCGCCAGCGCAGGAGGCTCTCGAATCCTGAGATTTTATTGGAATCGGACGAAACAACCGGTTGATAAGTCAGGAAAAATTCATTTTTTTCGACTGCCCGCCGCAAATTGTTTTCGACCTGCAGAGATGCAGCGGCCTTGGTGTGCATATCTTCATCAAATATTGCATAGCAAGCCTTGCCGAGCGACTTGGCTTTATTCATAGCCGTATCAGCGTCTCTCAGAATATCTTCGGGCCTCTCATAACCTGCGCTGCCTAAAATTATCCCGATGCTTGCCGTAGTATAAA
>SCSY01000041.1 GCA_004298625.1 Nitrospirota bacterium
TAACTGTGGCTCTTGTATTTTTATTTAGGCCAATTTTAGATTTTCTGTTTCAGCCTTCTAAAATTATTTTTCTCCCATTAATTATTTTTAGTTATGTCTTTTTCATTTTGCCTTTCTTTGTTGCCATAACTTCATTTGGTGCTTTAATTGGTAGCTACGTACGACATCACGACGATAAAGGTTTATATTTGCATATCTACCAAGACATTCTGAGCACAAGCAAGAGAAGCATTCCATATCTATTCCTTGGAATTTTCATTAGTGTTTTGAATTTGCAATCGGCAAAAACGATTATTGATAATTTCTTATCTCCTCGTCTCCATTATTTCTATGCTCCAGTTTCTTTATCTTTTAATGGCTACCATATCAAGATAATCAGGGAGATTATGTCCGGATATGGGGGAGGAGGAAATATTGCAACAGATCCAAAATATTTAGAAAACGGCGATTATTTAGAATTGGAATTTCCTTATACTAATAATAATCATTTGTATCAATCTAAAAATACTACGTTGGCATTAGGCCAACCTGATGAAACTCACTTCATAGCTACATTATGGGCTGATAATGTGAAACTTACCCAAAAATCTGTTGAAATTATTCCTCCTTGCCGTCATCCACAATTTACATATATTGATAGCCGTTTCTCCATTAGTAGGTGGCAACCAGAAACGCAAATAATTACACTCGAGCCAGTACAACATCCATTCCCTTTTGGGCAGAGAGGTCAGGAAATTTTTAACCCAAATGGATTTAATGTTGGCGATATGGAAGCAGGAAGCCAAGGTAATTTTACCGTAAAATTTCAATACAACTGTTTTGAATAAGAAAATTGAAATAATCAGGAACAGCGACCGGTATTCGATAGTTCCATAGCCCCATAGTCCATAGCGCAAAAGCACAGCTCGCCCCGGTCCGCACTCAGGCGGATTCGCCGAGGAGAAAAGGGGAGGCAGGGAGGGTTAATGCTATAAAAGCCTCCGGAAAATTCTTCGGAGGCTTTTTTGTTCAACAGGTATAGGATATAATGATACTGTATGGGAACGACTGCCGAAAAGTCTATTCCACTGATAGTTGCAATCATTTTTTCATTGATATTTCACGTCTCAATTATCGCCGGGGTCCCTCTTTTTAGAGACTTTAATTTTGAAAGGCTTCTCAGCAACAGAACGCTTTATGCAAAAATAATATCTGAAAGCTCACAAAAAAACACTTCTCAAGGGCCGACACGAAAAGCGCCTGTTCATCCGTCACCGCCTGAAAATATTTTATTGAATGATAAACCTCCTGAAACAGAGAATGCTTTTAATGGGCCATCCGATAAAGACAATTTATTATTAAATGATGGAATCGCCGAACAAATTTCTACTGAAGATAATTCGGAAATATCCCCGAACAAAGAAAATGCAAAAGATATTGCTAAAAATGAATTACCCCCCGCAAAAAAAGAAGGGCTTATTCAACTGCTCTCGGTTTCGAAAGAAAGTTTTTTTTATGACATATACTGGCTCGGCATTCACGTCGGAAATGCGGTCCTTGAGGCGTCAAACAGCAAGGGCCTTGTAAGAATAACCTCGCAGGTTCATTCCGCTCCATTTATATCCACTTTTTATAAGGTAGAGGATTATGCGGAAAGCAATGTGATAAACGGCAGGCCTGCGACATTTAAAATAAAACAGAGAGAGGGAAAAAAACGCAGCGATAAAGAAACATTTTTTAATATTGAAAATCAAACGGTCTTGCATATCAACCATATTAAGGAGACAAACGATACGCACAGTATTAATACAGATATGTTGTGGGATGTAATATCAGGGTTTTATTACTTGAGAACGCAAAAACTCAATATAGGAGAAACTGTTTATATTAATATTTTTGACAGCAATAAATTCTATCAGGCAGAGGTCCAGGTGGTAAAAAAAGATGCGATAACGCTGCCGGATGAAAAAGAGATACAGACCATAATGGTGAAACCCCTTCTTAAGTCGGAAGGTTTATTTCAAAATAAAGGCGACATATCCATCTGGCTTACCGATGACGAAGCAAAGACTCCGGTGCAGGTTGAAACCGAGGCGCCCATTGGAAAAGTAACGGCAAAATTAAAAAATATTGAAATAGAAAAATGAAATAAAAGCAACAGAGGGCTTAAATGCCCTTCGGCCTCCACGCGGCCTTCGCTCTAAAACACAGGGACTGTTGATACAGACTTTAATGCATCATATTATTGTATAATAAACAAATTACTCCTATAAGGAAGAGTTTGGAAAAAAACAAAGGTTGTGAGATTTGGGCAATCGGCGGCGGTAAAGGCGGGACAGGGAAGAGCTTTATAACGAGCAGTATCGGAGCTCATCTTGCTGCGAAAGGCAAGCGGGTTGTATTAATAGACGCCGACTGGGGCGGGGCAAACCTTCATTCGTTCTTTGGCGTAAACAGGCCGCAAAATTCGCTATCGGATTTTTTCGAAAAGAAGGTCCCCCTGAAAAGTCTTATCATGAACTGCGGCATCTCCGGTCTCGGTTTAATAATGGGCAATCTTCCCTCGCTGGATTCCGGAGACATCAAATATGCCCAGAAGATCAAATTCTTCAACCATGTCAAAATGCTCGACGCAGACTACATTCTTATTGATCTCGGCGCAGGCTCGCATAATAACACGATGGACACTTTCCTGCTTGCCGACAAGATGATCGTTGTGATAATCCCTGAGATAACCTCTATAGAAAACATGTATCACTTCATTAAAAATGTATTTTTCAGGAAGTTAAAAGTTGTGCTCAATAGCCATGGGTTAAAGGATTCCGTAAATGATGCATGGAAAAACAGGGGGATACACGGAATAAAAACCCTGAAGGAACTCATCGCTTATCTGGCGGGTATATCACCGCACATAAAAGATATTATAGACAAAGAAATGTCGGACTTCAGGATGCATATTATCCTGAACCAGATAAGAAGCAGTCGGGACATAACGGTCGGGACGTCTATAAAGAGCGTTTGCCTGAAGTTTTTAGGCATGCATACCCAGTATGCCGGTTATATAGAATATGACAATTGCGTGACAAGCTGTATTAACAAAAAGCAGCAGTATATGCTCACGTATCCTTTTTCACACGTTGCAAAGTCAATTGGAAGGCTTTCAGATAATCTGATATATGTAAAGGAAGTAACGGCGGCAACGGATGAATATTCCCCCGGAAGATTATAACAAGTATTTTGAGATACTCGAACTGGGCTATAATGCCCCCCTGTCGGAGGTAAGAAGTTCGTATCTCCGGCTCAGGGCGCTTTATTCCAGCGATTCTATCGTTACCTCTGCAATCATATATGAATTCCCTGACGACAGCAAACAAGCGATACTTGATCAGATAGATGAGGCATATGCGAAACTTCGGGAGTTCTTCAAAGATAAAGAAGCGGACCATGGATATAAAGAAAGGCCTTCAGTTGCCGGCAGTGATATTGAAGAGTATCTGGCAAATGTTACGGCCTTTAGCGGCCCGGCGCTAAAGATGATACGGGAAAGACTCGTGGTTGAACTAAAAGACATTGCAAATTTCACAAAAATACGCAGACAGTATTTTGAGGATATCGAACTTGAGAGATTTGAGGCCCTCCCAACCGAGGTTTACCTTAGAGGCTATGTTGTAGAATATGCCCGGTATCTCTCGCTTGACCCTGCCAGGGTGGCCGGGGATTACATGGCAAGATACAGGACATGGAAAACTACCAGAGGGAACAGGTCTTAAACCCTGTTAGAAACCGGGATTTCTAACAGGGCAATAATATATTATTTCTCTATAATCTTAACCTTCATCTCAATCCTCTCATTAGGATTATCATTTCTGTCTTTCGGCTGACTAACTATTTTATCTGCCACTTCAATTCCTGAGACGACCTCGCCGAAGGCAGTATATTGCCTGTCAAGAAACAACGCATCAGCCACACAGATAAAAAACTGCGAACCTGCGCTGTCGGGATTTGCAGACCGGGCAGCAGAGAGAATTCCCCTTTTGTGAGACTTTTCATTAAACTCTGCCTTGACGGTATGTCCGGGCCCGCCCATCCCGTGCTTTGACTTGTCGGGGTTTTTTGAGTTCGGGTCTCCTCCCTGGATCATGAAACCCGGAATGACACGATGGAAAGTCGTCCCGTCATAAAATCCCTTTTTTGCAAGCTCAATAAAATTATTAACGTGATTGGGAGCAACGTCAGGAAAAAACTTTAACTCAATATTACCGAATTTAGTCTCGATTACCGCCTTTGTGCCGGTCATTTTCTTAATCTCCTCTTTTGTAAATTTTTTGTTTTTTGTCTCTCCATAAACTGAAACAGCAAATAACAGCATCAATGCCATCACAAAACCTGTCTTCAAAAATCTCATAAAACCTCCCTTATTTTTCGGGTTAATGTTTAAAGGCCCTCTGGCCTGTAAACACCATTGCCACTTTTGGATCTGCCTCATTGCACGCCTCGATAACCTCGAAGTCCCTCTCCGAACCTCCGGGTTGAACGACCGCAGTAATCCCTTGTTTTATCCCTGCATCAATCCCATCCCTGAAAGGGAAAAAAGCGTCAGAGACCATCACAGCGCCTATCAAACCTCCTTTGTTTTTCCTTGTCTCCATGTCTATCTCTTCAAGCAGTCCTGCATCACGTTCTCCGCGTGCTGTCTGAAGTTCAAGCGTTTTATAAGGAATACCATAGTTTTTGAAACATAATGCATCGGCATACTTAGTGTATGCCTTGAATATCGCTATCTCGGCAACGCCTACCCTGTCCTGCTCTCCAGTTCCGATTCCGACGGTCTCGCCGTTTTTCACATAGATAACAGAATTTGATGTAATCCCCATCTCAACGCTCCAGCCGAATATCATGTCTTCATATTCCTTTTCGCTAGGCACCCTCTCTGTTGCATATTCTTTGCCTTTGTATGTGGTCTTTGCAGGAAGAAAATCAGCCTTTGACTTTATCCTGCTAAGCTGGGACTGCTGCACAATTAATCCTCCGTCCATCAACGACTTAAATTCCACAAAACGGAAGTCCCTGTATTTGGCAAGTTCATTAATCTTTTTAACTCTGATTATCCTGAGATTTTTCCTTTTCGCGAGAATCTCGACAACCCCTTCCTCAAAATCAGGCGCGGCGACGACCTCGAGATAATTGTTGTTTACCATCTCCGCAGTCGTCTTATCCATCGGCCTGTTAACCACAAGGCATCCTCCGAAGGCCGCGATCCTGTCTGCCATGTTAGCCTTGGCGTATGCCTCTGAAATTGTATTTGCATAAGCCGCGCCGCAGGGGTTGTTATGTTTGAGGATTGCGGCGGCAGGTTTATCCATGAGATATTTC
>SCSY01000042.1 GCA_004298625.1 Nitrospirota bacterium
TTCATTGTTCACGGCTTCCGCCGCCTTCGCACGGGAAGCGACAAAAAGCCATGCTATGATGCCTCCGGCTATCAATCCTATGACGATATATAAGATAATCATTGCAGCGCCTTAGAACAGCTCCTTCTGGTTTACGCTCAGCTCTTTTTTGACAAAGGTCCGCTCATATCTTTCCGCAAGCCTGAGGATTCTCTCTCTAAATGCCTGTTCATCAATCGAGGCATTCTTAAAATCATCCGCGATGCTGTGGAATAACTGAAGTATGTCGTCCTTTATCCAGTTGTCGGATGTATTCATTGATATGTATAGTATACAAGATAACAGCAAGGTGCGTGTAAGGGCATTGTCGGAATAGCGTAATGCTATTGAGTCAGGGTCACATCCCATACAAGCCCGTCTTTTTTCCCGATTGCCTCTTTGAGCTTATTCGGGTCAACCATATTAAGGACATTGAGTTCTTTCAGCCTTGCGGTGATTTTGTCGGTATAATTTATACGCTTTTTATAAAAATCCTTATAAACCTCGATAAGAATTCTGTTGTCAGGGGTCTTTATCACTTTTACCGGTTCATATATAATCATGCCTTTTGTTCCAACAGGCACTTCCCTAAAAAGGAGTTCCGCTACCTCGGGCCTGAGCCTCATGCAGCCGTGGCTCCTGAACTTATATATGCTCTGGGGCGCAATCGTGCTGTGAAGACCCAACCCCTTAATAGAAAGCTGCAGCATGTATTTGCCGAGAGGATTATCCCGGTCACCCGGCGGAACCTCTATCAGGACGTCTTCTCCTGCTTCCTCCATCTCTTTCTGGATTGATGGCGGCACGTGCCAAGTCGGATTCTTTACCTTAGACTTAATGGTAAACTCGCCTGTATCTGTCTGCCACGTTGGTTTTCCGGCAGCGATGAAATAATATCCTTTGAGCTTTCCGTCAACAAACCAATAAATAGTCCTGTCCGGAATATTAATGACAATCCCGTTTTCGAGTTTTGCCGGAATAATCCTGGCAAATTTCAGATTCAGTTTCTGCCCTATTTCCAAAGGCGCCCCGGGATTTATTGAGTTGGCTGCTGCAATATAAGACCAGCTCAGGCCAAGCTTGCCTTCTATCGTCTCGCCAAAATCGCCCTTAACAACTGTATAGACGATATCCTTCTCGATAATGTTCTCATCGGCATAGAGCGCTACAGGAAACGTCAATAAAAACAAGAAGAAAAATACTGTGAGCAGTTTAAGCGGGCTCATTGCTTTAATAATTTAAGCGCCTCCTTATGCAGATTCTCATTCCCTGCTGCAAGCAATGATACACTTTTTTTAAGACTGATTTCCACATCTTCGATCGAATTGCCTTCAAGGTCTGTAAATATGCCGCCTGCCTCCTTAACAATCAGCCAGCCGCCGCCGAAGTCAAAACTCCTTGAACGAGAGGGGGTAACAAATATGCTGATTGAGCCGCCTGCAAGATATGCGAGGTCCAATGCTGTCGCGCCAAGGCACCGCGTTTTCATTGATTTTGCCAGCAATGGAATTATGCGAGGTATATCTTTTTGGGGCGACTGCGCCTCATAAGCTACGAGATATAACTCATCTGTTTTCTGAGGATGCACCTTCTCACCATTCAAAAACGCGCCCTTATTTTTCTCCGCCCAAAACTCATCGCCATTCACAAGATTTATGATATAAGAAAGCGCGATATCGCCGATTGTGTTGCCGTCTGCTATCGCAATTGATGAACAGTAAAAAGGGATTCCCGATATTGCGTTCTTGCTTCCGTCAATCGGGTCTATCAGCGCTTTATTTCCACCGCCTTTTATATTTTTAATGCCGAGTTCTTCAGAGATGATGGTAAGGGGCTCTCCTGTTTTTTCCAGCCCTGAGATGATAATATCCTCTGCTTTTTTGTCTATCGGAAATGTCTTGTCTCCGGCTGCGCCGATTCCGAGAACAGTCTGAGCAAGGGGTTTCTGTTTCAACAGAGGAAGTTCTTCAAGGAGCTGCCGGCCAATGTTCCTGAGAGTATTAATGTCCACAAGGGTATTTTACGAAAAGAAGAGAGGATAGGCAATAAAAGATTGGTTTTAAATAATTAAAAGAGGAAGGACATAGCACTCGAGCGGTTTTATTTTGCCGATATTCAAACAACCCCCTAAGTCCCCCTTTGTTAAGGGGGATTAAGGGGGTTGTGAGGCAAAACACCTCGGAGCGCAGCGAGAATGAGCGAGGGTGCCATGCCCTTCCTCTTTACTTCCCAATACAGAAATCGCTGAAGATCTTATTCAGGATGTCGTCCGTTGTTACAGCGCCTGTAATCTCGCCAAGACTGTCGAGGGCAGTTCTCAGCTCAAGGGCAATTATCTCGACAGGCATGCCTGTTTCAATTGACTTCAGGGAATTTTTCAGGGAATCATAAGCAGCCTGGATTGCAATCTTGTGCCTGAGATTTGTTACAACAATCCCTTCTTTATGCTCCTTCCAGTTTTTGAGACAAGAATCAAATATCATGTTTTTTAATTCATTAAGCCCTTTGCCTGTTGCTGCGGATATGCTCAGAATACGCGGGGAATAAGGTGTCAGGCGTGAGGGGAGTTCTCTGTCTGCTTCGGGAAGATCGGATTTATTTATGGCAATTACGGCATTTTTCTCTCTTACCTTTTCGAGAACTTCGGTGTCCTCCCTGTGCAATGCCTGAGCGCCGTCAATAACAGCTATCACAAGGTCTGCATCCTCTATCACCCTAAGGCTTCTTTTTACACCCTCTGCCTCAGCCATATCATGGGATTCCCTTATCCCCGCAGTATCAATCATCCTCAGCGGAAGGCCGTTTATGTTCAGATATTCTTCTATTATGTCCCTTGTCGTTCCCGGCATCTCTGTTACAATTGCCCTGTCTTTCTGGAGAAGCGCATTGAGCAATGAGGACTTTCCGACATTCGGCCTCCCCACAATCGCCGCGGCAAGCCCTTCCCTGAAAAATCTTCCCTCGTCATAGGTCTTTAATAGAGACTCAAGTTCCGGGATAATCGCATTTATCGTCTCATCCATTGCTTTTTTCGATGTAAACTCTATGTCCTCCTCCGGGAAATCAATATATGCCTCTATTGCTGCGCACTGGTCTATCAGCCTGTCTCTTAGTTTCGTAATTTTTTCCGAAAGCCTGCCCTCAAGCTGCTCAAGCGCAATCTTTCTTGACTCATCGGTCTTTGCCCTTATGAGATCAATTACCGCCTCAGCCTCGCTAAGATCCAGCCTGCCGTTTAAGAAGGCCCTTTTTGTGAACTCTCCGGGCTCGGCAAGCCTTGCGCCTTCCTT
>SCSY01000004.1 GCA_004298625.1 Nitrospirota bacterium
GAAAAGCCAAAATCATTCAACCGCTCATCAAAGCCGCATGCACTGAATAAGGCAATTAGTTGGTTTAAACCAACAGCAAAAGAACATATTGAAAAAATGAGAGAGCTATCATCAATAATCGAAGGCCACGGCATTCACGTGCATGCTATTCGTACTGAGCGTCCGGGCTATATCGTTTATGAAGACGAATATCAGATAACGGCAGAACCATACAATGAAACACAAACTTAGTTTTTAACAACTCTTTCCTGCCGACCGGTGATAGAGCAGGAGTATTTTGCATAATATCTCTTATTGCAAAATATTAGCGTTTTGCGCAATAAGACTTGACGTTATTGCATGATAAGCAAGAAAAGCGAATCAGCTCTTCATGATCTCTTCAAAGACTTTCAGAAAGCCTATTTTTGACAGGATTTCCCTGAACATGAGTTGAGGATGCTTGCTATTCTTATATCAATATCAATACCGACGGAGCGTTCCTTCGGAGGCAAGATGCCGAGCGCCACGCCTTCAGCCCACAAGGATTCCACAATATCAAGCGACTGCTGGTATGAGAGCCTTTGTTTTTTTATGAAATCGTCTTCAAATTTCTTTACTATTTCAGGGTTTTTTATCATAGCAATATTTTACCAGAAAGCTCCCGATTATTTTCATATTTTTATCCTCCAGCTAACTCCTGCCCAGTATGTAAAATCGGTTGCCCCTTGTTTTCAGCATTAAAGCTTACTACAATAGGAATATAAATATGCTCAACGAAAAGGCATTAAAGACCTACCTCAGGAAAAAATTTAGGAATGTATCTCAGATAAAGCTCAAAAAACTCAGTTCAGGCGTTCATGGCTCCGGTTTTCTCGTAGAGATAAAGACAAAAAAAGATACGAAATCCTATGTCGTGAAGACCCTCATGCCCGAAGGTTTCGGACACGAATATCCCTCAGACAGGGCAGGCATATTCCTCCTTGATCTTGATGAGTTCAAAAACCTCCCTAAACATGTAAAGGCAATTGATGTGCTTGCAGAGATGGAAGATAGTTCGATTAAGTCAATCGGCGGAGGCAGGGAATATTATCTTTTGATGGAAAAGGGAGAGGGAAGGCATTATTTCAATGACCTTGTCTCGTTTGCCCGCAAAGAAAGACTCGATGAGGGCGATATAAAAAAGATTAAGGCAATGGCGTCTTATCTCGCCGAGATTCATTCAGTAAAGAAAGATTCTAAAACACTCTACTGGAGAAAGTTGAGGGACACGGTAGGACACGGCGAATGTCTCATGGGAGTATTTGATACATATCCTGAAGGAGTTCTTTCTTATGATGAGATGTCCGGCATAATCAAAAAATCTGTTGACTGGATTTATAGATTGAAACCAAAATACAGAAGACTCTCGCAAATACATGGGGATTTTCATCCCGGAAATATTTGGTTTAAAAAAGGCGGGGGTCAGGGGTTAGGGATTAGGGGTCAGAGTAAAAACTCAGAACTCGATTTCATTCTTCTCGACCGGAGCCGCGGGCCGTGGGGCGAGCCGGCAGATGATATTACGGCTCTTGCAATTAATTACATATTCTTTTCCATAAAAAATCATAACGAAATAAGGGGCCCATATCTCGAAGGCTTGAAATTATTTTTTGATGAATATGTCCGGCTGTCGGGAGATACCGAGATTTATGAAGTGCTTGGGCCATTTTTTGCATTCAGGGGCGCGGTTGTCGCAAATCCTGTTTTTTATCCGGAGGTGACAAAAAGGCAGAGGAAGAAAATATTCAGGTTTATTCATAATATTCTGAAGGCAGAAAGTTTTTCCCCTGAAAGGTCTAACGAGTTGATCCCGTGAAGCGCAGGTTTATGATCCCATTTTGTGGAAGAAGATACAAATTGTGGTAAAATAAAGATAACTAAAACAGGTCTTTTAAATGTAGATATGAAAGCAAAAAAAGCGGGCAGCGAACTGGTTTTTGATATTTTTGAAAGTCCTGTTGGAGTGCTGCATCTTATTTTTTCAGGCAGGAACCTCACTAGAATTTCATTCAAGAGGCCGGCATGCAGGAGAGGCCGGACTCCGGCTCTGTTTAAGGGAGAACTGGAGGAATATTTCGAGGGGGAAAGAGATAATTTCAGCCAGGCAACTGTTTTCCTTGAAGGGACTGATTTTGAAAAAAAGGTCTGGCTTGCATTAAGAGATATACCGTATGGAGAGACAAGGGCATATAAATGGCTTGCGGAAAAAATAGGAAATACAAAGGCAACGAGGGCGGTAGGCCAGGCCCTTGGCAGAAATCCGATTCCAATAGTTCTTCCATGCCACAGGGTTATAGAGTCAGACGGTTCGATCGGCGGATACTCGTCGGGTGTTGATATAAAGAGGAGATTGCTTGAAATAGAGTATTATAATGTAATATCAAAAAAGCTATAAGCTGTCGACTGACAGCTATTTTAAAAGGAGAGAAGATGGCACAGGTAAAAGAAGGAGACACAGTAAGGGTTCATTACACAGGAAAGCTTGAGGACGGCACAACATTCGATTCCTCGGAAGACGGCGCGCCCATAGAGTTTACGGTCGGCAAGGGCGATCTTATAAAAGGATTTGACCGCGGCGTTATCGGGATGAGCGCCGGCGAATCAAAGACAATAAATATCCCTGCAGAAGATGCATACGGACCGCATAATAAAGAGAGGGTATTTGAGTTCAGCAGGGATAAGGCGCCAAAGGACTTCGACCCTGCAATAGGTCAGCAGGTTCACATGCAGAGGGCTGACGGACAGATGGTGTTGGTTACTGTGATAGCCAAATCAGATGCATCATTTACCATGGACAGCAATAATCCCCTCGCAGGAAAGAACCTGACATTTGATATCAGGCTTGTGGAAATAGCATAGATAAACCTGTATCCTCTACTTCCCTGTTATTTCCCTTACCTCTTCCTTGCCGTGCTTTAACTCGGCTACCTGTTCCCTGTCTTCCCTCAGGAGCAGTTCCTGGAATTCTCCGACATGGGTCTTTTCTTCTTTTGCTATATCGAGAAAGACCTTCCTGATGTCGCTCCTGTCTGTCATTGCCGCAAGTTGTTCATAGAGGTTTATCGCATCAAGCTCAGCTATCATCCCTATGCGAAGTATCTCTTTTACTATGTCGCCTTTCGTAACCTTCTTAACATCTACTGGGATATTAGACATCATGGCTTTTACCTCCTGTATTTTAACTTTTCACACTTTACAATATCGTAAACAACAGTGATGCATTATCTTATATAAGCCTCGGTGACGTATCGCCTCATCATCCTGTGGCTATTGAAATAATAGGCGTTCTTGCCTATGGCATTTTGCATCATCCTTATCCACGTGTGCCTGTCGTTGTAATACATCGGGATGATGATATTTTCGAGCTTGGCATATAAATCATCAGCATCTCTTTTATCTATAACCTCAACATTATCTGTAAGGGCTATCTCTGTGGGGCTCGGACCTATGGCCCAGCCTGTGAAGCCTTCTATATGCCCTTCTATCCACCACCCGTCAAGCACGCTGAAGTTCATCACGCCGTTATGCGCTGCCTTCATGCCGCTTGTGCCTGATGCCTCGCGGGGCCTTAGTGGCGTGTTAAGCCATACGTCAACACCGGCGACAAGCTTGAGCGCCTTTTCCATATCATAGTTTTTTACATAAGCCATTTTTATTTTGCCTTTTAATTTTTCTTTTATCACATGGATTTTTTCTATAAGCCACTTGCCATGGTCATCCCTTGGATGGGCCTTGCCGGAGTAAATAATCTGAATCTTTCCTGCGGCAATTTTTTCAAGCCGTTCCATATCGCTGAATATCAGGTCGGCGCGTTTGTATGCCGTAGCCCTTCGCGCAAAACCGATTGTGAGGGTATCATAATCCAGCCCGGCATTTGTCTCTGCATTGACAAAATCAATTAAAATCCTTTTGGCCTCTGTATGCGCTGCCCACAATTCCTCGTCAGGGATACGGCCGACCCTTACAAAAAGCTCAGGCTCATTTGCCCATCCCGGAAGATATTTATCGTAGAGCTTTTTAAGGCTGTCACATGTCCATGTGAAGGAATGCACGCCGTTTGTTATTGCAGATATCTCATATCCCGGAAACATGTGCTTTGAAACCTCTCCATGTTTTTTTGCAACGCCGTTAATAAATTCGCTGAGGTTTATTGCAAGGAGTGTCATATTGAGATTGTCTTTGCCTCCAAGCGATTTCAGTATATCAATGGGTATTGGTTCTCCCATTATCTTTGATACCAGGTCATAGGAAAATTTGTCGTGGCCTGCTTCAACAGGGGTATGGGTTGTAAAAACACATATATCTTTTACACGGTCCACATCCCATACAAGCCTTTCGTCCCAGACATCTTCAATAGGCCTTTTATATCTAAGAAGCAGTTCAACTGTCAGCAGGCCGGCGTGGCCTTCGTTCATGTGATATTTTTTAATTTCAAACCCGAGTTCATGGAGCATTTTTACCCCGCCTATCCCGAGGATAATCTCCTGTTTCAGCCTGTATGACAGATCGCCGCCATAGAGATAGGCTGTAAGCTCCCTGTCATCCGGAGAATTTCCCTGGATGTCGGCATCAAGAAAGAATACAGGGATGTTCCCTCCAGTAAGGCTTTTTACAACATAGAGCCATGCCTGTATAGCAACGTCACGCCCTTCTATCTGCACATATACCTTTGCAGGAAGAAGGGTCATGTGTTTTGACGGCTCCCATAATGTAGGAAGTTCCGTCTGCCTTCCTCTTTCATCTATCTCCTGGGTGAAATACCCTTTTTTGCTCAGGAGCGCTACTGCCGCCATGGGCAGCTTAAGGTCAGCCCCTGATTTTATTGTATCTCCTGCAAGCACTCCAAGTCCGCCGCTGTAAGTAGGGATGTCATTGGCAAGGCCTATCTCCATAGAGAAATAGGCAATCTTCGGCTCTTTGATAAATTCGTTAAGCTGGGTAGAAATCGGGTTCATTGATTTTATATTTTAAGGCATTAAATAAAGATATACAACATGCAACCGGGATTTTGTGATATATTTATCTTTATGCAAAAACATTTGCCATACCAGTTTTTTATAGCATTCAGGTATCTCAAGTCAAAAAAGAAACACAAGGGGATATCTCTTAATACTGCCATCTCTGTCGGAGGCGTAGGAGTCGGCGTCATGGCGCTCCTTGTTGTGCTCTCTGTAATGAGCGGCTTTCACGAAGACCTTCAAAGGAAGATACTTGGCGTAAATGCGCATGTTGTTGTTCTTAATTATAAGGGTGCCATTGCCGATTACAGGGAGATAGCGGAAAAGGTCAGGGCAGAAAAAGATGTTTTATCCGCCTCGCCGTTTGTCCTCGGGCAGGTCATGGTCTCATCCGGCAAAAGGGCGCATGGCGTTTACCTGAGAGGCATAGACCCGGCGCTGGAGATAAAGACCACTGAAATATCAAAATACATAAAAGACGGGAAACTTGACGACCTGAAAATAAAAGATAACATGCCTGGAATTGTAATTGGGAAAGAGCTGGCAAGCAACCTTGGCGTTTTCAGGGATGACACGATAAATGTTATATCGCCTGTCGGCGAGATCGGACCTCTCGGCATGCTGCCTAAAGTAAAACAGTTCAGGGTTGCCGCAATATTCGAAGTCGGCATGTTTGAATATGATTCAAATCTCGTGCTGGCAGAGCTTTCCCCTGCCCAGGAATTTTTTGGCATAGGAGATTCAGTGACCGGAATCGAACTTAAGGTTGCGGACATATATAAGGCAAAAGATGTAAGGGAGAATGTGCAGAAGAAATTCGGCTTCCCTTACTATGGCCGCGACTGGATGCAGATGAACAAGAATCTTTTATCGGCCTTAAAACTTGAGAAGTTTGCGATGTTCATAATACTGGTGCTTATAATACTTGTTGCCTCATTCAATATTGTCGGCACACTCATTATGAATGTCATAGAAAAAAGCAGGGAGATTGCAATACTTAAGGCGATGGGAGCAACAAACAGCGGCATCATGACCATATTCATGCTTCAGGGGCTTTTCATAGGGCTTGCAGGCACAGTTATCGGCATCACCGGCGGCTATCTGCTGGGCTATATACTTAACAATTATCAGATTATCAAGCTCCCCGCAGATGTATATTATCTGAGCCATTTGCCTGTAAAGATGAAATTGGGCGATTTTATCGCTGTTTCTACGTCTGCGATATTCATAAGCTTTTTTGCAACGATATATCCTGCCTGGCAGGCGGCAAAATTAAATCCGGTTGAGCCGTTGAGGTATGAGTGATGAGAAAAAAGAAAGGGCATAATATTCTCGCTCATTCTCGCGTAGGACCTTCCCATATTTGTCATTCTGGCTTGTCCAGAATCTTTCTTGAGATAAGAATGATTCCCGACGGGGCGGGAATGACAGGCGAAGAACGCGCAATGACAGTTGAGGAGCGAATAATTTGATTGAAGTTCAAGACCTTAAAAAATCTTTTTATCCGCCTGCAGGCGAGCTGCAAGTCCTGAACGGGATTAATCTCTCAATAAAGGCCGGCGAGATGGTTGCGATAATGGGCGCCTCCGGCGTCGGCAAGAGCACGCTTCTTCATATCCTGAGCGCGCTCGACAGGCCAACATCAGGCAGTGTTCTTTATGAAGGAACCGATATATTTTCTCTGAATGATAATGCCATAGCCTCTTTCAGAAATAGTTCGATAGGCTTTGTCTTTCAGTTTCATCATTTGCTCCCGGAATTTACTGCGCTTGAGAATGTAATGATGCCGGGACTGATAAATATAGGGTCAAAGGGTCAAAGGGTCAAAGGGTCAAGTCTCGAAGAGGTTAAAGAAAAGGCGGAAAAACT
>SCSY01000043.1 GCA_004298625.1 Nitrospirota bacterium
GGCAAAAGAGTAGTAAACTATAAACTGCGCGACTGGGGAGTATCGAGACAAAGATACTGGGGAACGCCGATACCTATAATCTACTGTGATAAATGCGATATTGTCCCGGTTCCTGAAAATGAGCTGCCGGTAATCCTTCCCGAGGATGTAAAGTTTACCGGTACAGGCGGCTCGCCACTGAAAGAATCAGAGAAATTTTTGAATGTGACATGCCCTAAGTGCAAAGGAAAGGCAAAGCGCGAAACTGATACAATGGATACTTTTGTTGACTCGTCATGGTATTTCATCGCATATTGTTTAAAAAATGGGGCTGGGGACTGGGGATTTGGGATTGGTAACAAAAAAAATGCTACCCCCAAACCCCTAACCCCTAATCCCATAGCTTACTGGATGCCCGTTGACCAGTATATCGGAGGGGTCGAACATGCAGTCCTTCACCTCCTGTATTCAAGGTTTTTTACCCGTGTTATAAAAGACCTTGGGCTCATTAACTCTCCTGAGCCTTTCTCAAATCTGCTTACGCAGGGGATGGTATGCAAGGAGACACTTAAATGCCCTGAACACGGATGGGTTCTGCCTGATGATGTGAAGGATGAAAAGTGCGTGAAATGCGGGAGGGCTGTTGATAGGGGACGGGTTGAAAAGATGTCAAAATCAAAAAAGAATGTCATAGACCCTGACCACCTGATTAATAAATACGGCTCTGATACGTCGAGATTATTTTCGCTCTTTGCAGCTCCTCCGGAAAGAGACCTTGAATGGTCTGACCAGGGCGTTGACGGCGCTTACAGGTTCCTGAATAGGATATGGGGAATAGTTTATCGGTTCAAAAGTCAGTCTCCTTCGGCGACCCGCCAAGGCGGGAAGCCGGAAGTCAAAAATCAGGGAATTAACTTGTCACTCATCACTCATCACTCATCACTCCTTTTAAGAAAGACGCACCAGACAATCAAGAGGGTGACAAACGACATCGAGAGAGAATATCACTTCAATACCGCTATCGCAGCGCTGATGGAATTTGTAAATGAACTGGTCTCTTTTGAACCAAGATCAGACGATAACGAGATAATCCTTAGGAACAGCATAGAGACATTGCTGCTGCTGCTCTCGCCCTTTTCTCCTCATATTGCGGAAGAACTCTGGGATGCCTTAGGCAATAAATCAAGCATCCTTGAACAGAGATGGCCTTCATGGGACGAAGAGCTTACAAAGGAAGATGAGATAGAGCTTGTCATACAGGTTAATGGAAAAGTAAAGGCAAAACTCGCGATTCCAGCCGGGCTTTCTGAAGAGGATATTAAACAGAAAGCCCTCGAGGAACCAAAGATAAAAGAGGCAGCAGAGAGCAAGGCAATAAAAAAAGTCTTTGTTGTTAAAGGCAAACTTGTTAATATAGTAATGCAATGAAAATTAAAAATTCACAGTTTAAAGTTAAAAGTTTAAAGTTAAGAGTTACGAGATTCTTGTTGTTATTTTCACTTTTCACTTTTCACTTTTCACTTTTCACTTTAACCGGTTGCGGTTATAAATTCCAAGGGAAAGACACCCTGCTGTTTGATACCGTAAAAATTGGCAGGATCGAGAATAAGACATTCGAGCCGAAGCTCGAAGATAAACTGCAAAAAGCCCTTGCAGAAGAACTCATGAAGAACGGCATAACGATCTCCAAAGATTCAGGATATGTAATCACCGGCGTCATAACAAAATTTGAACTTAAACCTTTAACTGAAAAGGACGGCTTTGCCGTTGAATACGAGGTAATCATAAAAGGGGAATT
>SCSY01000044.1 GCA_004298625.1 Nitrospirota bacterium
CCTCCAAGTGTCAGTGTCAGTTATCAGTGTCAGTAAAATATTCAGACACTGACACTAAACACTGATACTGTTATTATTATACATTTCCTCTGCATTCATCGAGCTTCTCACCAACGGCGCAGAAGCGGCATGCCTGAACCCGAGATCAAGCGCAATCTCCTTATACACATTAAACATTTCGGGTCTGACATATTCTCTCACAGGCAGATTCTTCTTGGAAGGCCTGAGATACTGGCCTATCGTTACGGTATCACAGCCCGCATCCTTTATATCCTTCAATACATTTATAACTTCATTGAAGGTCTCGCCGAAGCCCACCATGAATCCTGATTTTGTTGTTATGGCCGGCGAAATATTTTTTGCATTCTTTAGAACCTTTAAAGAAGTGGCGTAATTTGCCTGAGGTCTTACATACGTATAAAGCCTCGGCACTGTCTCCACATTGTGATTATAAACATCAGGCTTTGAATCAAGCACGGTTTTAAGCGCATCGTAATTTCCCTTGAAATCAGGCGTAAGCACCTCAATCTTTGTCTCCGGAAGATGCTTTCTCACGGCCTTTATCGTCTTTGCAAAATGCCCTGCCCCGCCGTCTTCAAGATCGTCACGCGTAACAGAGGTGATAACAACATATTTCAACCCCATCTCCTTTGCAGCTAAGGCAACCCTTTCAGGTTCATCTTCGTCCGGAGGCGCAGGCATGGAAGACACTACAGAACAAAAACTGCAATTTCTTGTGCAGGCAGAGCCTAATATCATAAAAGTTGCAGTCGGCTTTGAAAAACACTCTCCCGCGTTGGGGCAGCGCGCCTCCTCACAAACAGTAGAGAGCCCGTAGTTCCTCAGAATGCTCTTTGTGTTATGGAGCCCTGTGAAGCTCTTTACTTTTATCCACTCCGGCAATCTCATGGTTATTAAATATATAGGAAAATGCCAAACTTTTTCAATTATAAAGAGACAGCATAGCAACCAGGCGGGCCTTTGATGAAAAAGCTCTCCGGCAAAGCCGGAGAGCTTCTATGTTTTTATTACTTCTTGGGCGCTTCTTTTGGGGAGACTTCCTTTACAGCTTCCTTAGGTTCTTCCTTATTTGCGAGGCCCGCGATTGCCTCTTCGTTTATATCCACCTTATAGGATTTCTTCAGGTTTTCCACATAAGTGTCAAAAACCTCTTTTTGTTTTTGTGCTGTCAGCCGCTGCGCAAGCATGTCCTTGATTTTCTCAAACTCGATCAGTTTGCCCTGCACCATAAAATCAGCCTTATTTTTTTCATAGAAGGTTTTTACCTCTTTATCGGATACCTTTGCCTTATCCTCTATCTCTTTTTCCAGAAGGGAGCTTATAAGGATCAGCTTCTGGGAATCCACAAGTTTTTTCTGATACGCAGGGTCCTTATCGAGCCCCTTTTTCTTTGCCTCCTGATAGAGAAGCTCTTTCTTTGTGATCTCATCTATAAGCTTTTTCATTCCCTCTGTTCCCTCGAACATCTTCTGTGCAAATACGGGAAGGGCTTCGATCTCCCTCTTCAGGTCATCCTTGGTTATCGTGACATTGTTTATCTTTACAAGATACTGCCCCTTCTTCTCCTCTTTCTTCGCGCATCCGACGACAACCAATGCTAAAATTGCTGCCAGGACAAAAAATCTCTTCATAAAAAATCTCCTTTTCTTTTATTAGCTGACAGCTATCAGCTTTCAGCTATGTTAATAATGTTTCTTAAGCTCAAGCAAAACCTGCTTGGCAACACTTTTCAGTGTCTCGAAAACGCCTACGCCTGTGGGCGCCACCCCTTCGAACCACGCTACGTTGTCTGCATTAAGGAGCTTGTTCAACTCCTCAAGGGGAGCAACATTGGGAAGGTCCCTCTTGTTATACTGGACCGCATAGGGAAGTTTCTCGAGATTATAACCCTGTTCCGCAAGATTTATCTTGAGGTCGTCAAGGCTTTCTATATTAGCCTCCATCCTCTCTATCTGTGAATCAGCCACAAATATAACTCCGTCCACTCCCTTAAGTATCAGTTTTCTGCTGGCTGCATAGAAAACCTGTCCCGGGACCGTATACAGATGAAATCTTACCTTGAACCCTCTTATATCTCCAAGCGCCAGAGGAAGAAAATCAAAAAACAGGGTCCTTTCAGTCTCTGTGGCCAGTGATATAAGCTTGCCCTTCTGCTCGGGATTCGTCTTCTTGTATATGAATTGAAGGTTCGTAGTCTTTCCGCAAAGACCCGGACCATAATATACAATCTTACAGTTGATTTCCCGGGAAGAATAATTTATAAAAGACACTTAACCGCTACCCTATTTGAAAAGGTTATCAATATCTTCATCGCTTATCTCCGCAAAAGGCGATTCCGCTGTTTTGCCTTCAAGTTTTTCCTTTTCTGCCTTGCTTGTTATATCATCGAATAATTTTGTGAGGGACTCGGAGGTTTTCTTGACCCTCAGCCTTACAAGTCCCAGTGAAGACCTCTGGTCGAATATCACAACAAGTATAACCCTCTGGCCTATCAGGGAGATATGGATGTTGTCTTTTTCACCCTCATGGAAAAGAATAGTAAACTCCTTTTCCCCCAGCAGCCTTGCGATTCCTCCTGTTGCGGCAATATTGCCGGCTGTCAATGATGCGAGAGAAGTAGTGTCAATATCATGCGTATCGCCGGCAGAAGCTATAAGCTGGCCGTTCTTATCCACGAGAAAGACAACGGTCGCATTTGCCTGCTGGTGGAGCTTCTGGAGTTCCTCATCAATCTTCTGGAACTCATCTTCATACATCACAAGGTCGGAACCGGCCATATTTTATCCTAACTCCTGGTTTTTAAATTATACTTAAATTATCAGAAACAACGTTAATAATCAACTCAGGGTTGCTCGTTGCCAGATGCCTTAAGCAGGGATTCCCATTCCTTATCAACAGCCTCCTGAAATTTCTTAAGCATCCATTCATTTTCAGGGGCAAAGAGATGCTTGAACCTGCCCTGTGGTTTAAGGAAGTCTACCAGAGGCTTTTTCTCTTTCGGCTTGAACGTTACTTTTGTTACGCCGTTTTCTATCTCATAGAGAGGCCAGTAACACGTCTCAACGCCAAGCCTGCTCAACGTTATCGCATCGTCAGTCCTCGATCTCCAACCGCGGTTGCAGGGCGAAAGTATATTCATAAACTTTGGTCCCTCGATAGAGAGCGCCTTTTTAACTTTCTTCACAAGGTCCATCCAGTGGCTCGGCGATGCCTGCGCAGCGTAAGGAATATCATGCGCAGCCATAATCTTTGTAAGGTTCTTCCTCTGCTGCGTCTTGCCGGGAATAACGCTTCCCGCGGGACATGTTGTCGTGTCGGCGCCAAAAGGAGTGGCGCTTGAACGCTGGATGCCTGTATTCATGTATGCGCCGTTGTCATAGCATATGTAAAGCATGTCATGCCCACGCTCCATAGCCCCTGAAAGGCTCTGGAACCCGATGTCATAAGTCCCGCCGTCGCCGCCGAATGCTATAAATTTTATATCCTTGCTTATCTTGCCCTGCTTTTTCAAAGACCTGTACATCGTCTCCACGCCTGAAAGCGTAGCTGCGGCGTTTTCAAAGGCATTATGTATCCAGGGAATCTTCCATGCAGTGTAATCCGATATGCAGGTAGAGACCTCAAGACAGCCTGTTGCATTTGCCGCCACTATCGGACCCTCCGCAGCAAGCAGAACCATCTTTACAACAATAGGCGCTCCGCAACCGGCGCACATCCTGTGACCCGACGTCAGCAGTCCTTCTTTTTTTGAAAGTTCTTTTAATGTAAGTGGTGTAGTCGCCATTTTATTCCCTCACCGCAATATATTCTTTGATGGTTTTTACTTTTCCCGTCTTCGCAACCTCTGCAAGCTCGTTGAGAACAAGCTCCGCATGTTCAGGCAGATAATCTCTTCCGCCGAGCCCGTAAATCTTGTTAAAGAGAACAGGCCCATTCTTATGCGGATAGAGGCTTGCCGCTATATCTATGAACAGAGGGCCGTAAGACCCGCCGAATGCATCCGCCCTGTCGAGCACGCATACCGCCTTAAGATGTTTTAGAGCATTTCCGATTTCTTCATACGGGAACGGCCTGTATAACCTCGGCTTCAACAAACCTGCCTTTATGCCTTTTTCCCTGAATAAATCAATTACGTCCTTTGTTGTTCCTGCCGCAGAGTTAAGTATTACGATCCCTATCTCCGCATCCTCCAGCCTGTATGCCTCGAACAGCCCATACTTCCTGCCTGAAATCTTCTCGAATTCACTTGCCACATCCAGAACAATATTTGGAACCTTCGACATGACCTCTGCATGAGCCCTTCTGTATTCCATATAATAATCAGGAAGAATTAAAGGCCCATAGCTGACCGGGTGATCCAGATCCAGCAAGGGATTTAAGTTTTTGAATTCCCCGACGAAATTTTGCACTTTATCATCTTCCATATACTCTATTCTTTCTATGGAATGGCTTATTATGAAACCATCCAGACAGACCATTGCCGGAAGCCTTATGTCGAGATGTTCTGCAATGCGGAACGCCTGAATTGTATTGTCATAAGCCTCCTGAGCATTTTCAGACCAGAGCTGTATCCATCCGCAGTCCCTTGCGCCCATTCCGTCTGAGTGGTCTCCGTGAATATTCAAAGGAGCAGAAAGCGCCCTGTTTACCAATGCCATAACTATCGGCAATCTCGTGCCTGATGCAATAAACAATTCCTCCCACATTAAGGCAAGTCCCTGAGACGAGGTAGCCGTCATAACCCTTCCGCCTGCTGCCGATGCTCCGATGCAGCCGCTCATGGCGCTGTGCTCGCTTTCGACAAGTATCATCTCTGTCTTGACTTTGCCGTTGGACACAAAGCTTGTGAACCTCTGCATAATATCCGTAGCCGGAGTTATCGGATATGCCGAACTTACATCCGGGTTTACCTGCCTTAAAGCCTCGGCAACTGCCTCGTTTCCTGTAACTGCGACAACCTTCGCCATTATTTGCCCTCCTCTTCCATAACAATCGCCTTCTTGCCTTTTTTGCCCGGGCATTCAAGGGCGCAGATCCCGCAGCCCTTGCAATAGTCATAATTAAATCCCACCATCTTGCCGTCCTTGACATTAACCGCCATATCGGGACAATACATCCAGCAAAACAGACACTGGATGCAGTTTTCCTCTATCCACCTGGGCCGAAACGCCCTCCATGAGCCTGTCTTAAATTCTAAAGCGCTGCCCGCCACTGTGCAGACCGCGCCGGGTGTCACTTTCTTCCAGCCTTTCAGTTTCATCCTTCTTTTACCTCCCCGTATCCGCGCTTCGTGGCCTCGAGATTTCCGTCTATTATCTTCTGGGCGAATTTTTTCCCAAAGCTTTTTCTTACATCCTCGAGAAGACTGTCGAGGGATACAATATTGGTAACCTTGCATATAGCGCCGAGCATCGGAGCATTGGGCAAGGATCTTCCTATACATTCCATCGCTATCTTTGACGCATCAACAGTAAAAACCTTCTGCCCTTCCCCGGCTTTTAATTTTGCCCTTATTTCCTTCGGGTCTTTTGAGGTGTTTACAACAAATATTGCATCCTTTGTAGCGCCGTCTCCCACATTGATGCTGTCAAGCAGTGTTGCATCAACAACGCTCACAATCTGAGGATTAAGAACCGGACAGTGCATCCTTAGTTCCTTTGAGCTTATTCTATTATAGGCCCTTAAGGGCGCGCCCGCCCTCTCAGGCCCGTACTCCGGAAATGCCTGGACATGCCTGCCGCTGCTGAGGCACGCGTCGGCAAGAACCTTCGCGGCGGTAACAGTTCCCTGGCCTCCCCTTCCATGCCATCGAATCTCGATCATCTCAGCCATAATTTTCCTCCACAGTAAAGTCTATAATTTTATCTAATTATCAATCCTTTTTTCAAGCGAAGAAATTCTATAATATCATAATTCTTGCTAATAGTATGAGCTGACAGCTGTCAGCTATTGGCTTTCAGCCGGCAAATGAGACGTTCAGCCTCGCTCAAAATCCGTGAGGCGAAAACAATGCCTGCATTTTTTGTGTTAATCAGGTTAATATAAATTATGAACTTCGACGAGGTAACAGCCCTGAAAAAGGCCTTTAATTCCGTAAAAGAACGGCAGAGAAAAAATCCCCTTCAGGATTTTAAAAAGAAGAAGAAAAGGCTGAAAGAAGCCCGCGAGGCGTGCGTTGGCAATGAAGAACTCCTCGAAAAAACTGTAAGAAAGCTTGAGAGCAACGGGTTCAAAGTCATAAGGGCAAAAGACAAAGGCGATGCTATCAAGGCCATACTAAATGAAATAGGAAAAGAAAAGCTTATCGTAAAATCAAAATCGAATGTCACGAAAGAGATAGACCTTACGCATGAACTCGAAAAGCACGGCATCGAGGTGATCGAGACAGACATAGGCGACAGGATACTTCAGATATTAAACTTAAAGCCATCACATCCAACAGGCCCGATAGCCCATATGTCGGCAAAAAAAATTGCGGAGGGGCTTTCTTCATATTACAAAAAAAAGATAAGCGAAGAGCCCGAAGAGATAGTCAAGCTCATAAGGGATGAGATAAGAGATTACATAGAAAAGGCAAAGGTCGGGATCACAGGCGCGAATGCTATAACTGCTGAGGAAGGCTCTATCGTCATAACCCATAATGAAGGCAACATCTACGAGTCAATAAGAAGGGAAAAACATATCGTTGTAACAGGCATAGATAAGATATATCCCTCTGTCGAGGATGCACTAAACATGCTTAAGATTATCTGCTTCAATGCGACAGGCTCGACCATACCTTCTTTTGTCGAGATCATAAGCGGGGTAAGCAAGACAGCCGATGTGGAAAAGAAGTTTTTCAAGGGCGTGCACACACCAAAAGACATGACTGTAATTCTCCTTGATAACAAACGCTCGGAAATTATGAAGGGAGAGCACAAGGAGCTTCTCTACTGCATAGACTGCGGGAACTGCCTGATTCACTGCCCGATGTATAATACAGTTGGAAATTTTTATGCTGATGAAAAATATCTCGGGGGAAAAGGCCTGGCTCTCCAGAGCCTTACGACGGATGAGGTTAATAAGAAGCTCGAATACTGCCTCTCATGCGGAAAATGCAGGGAGAACTGCCCATTGGAGATCAATGTGCCGGTTGCGATAAGAAAGATAAGAAGCGACAGCGTTCCCGAAGAGGTATTCTATTTTCTCAAATCCCATGTCCTCTGGCTCTATTGGGCGCTGAGGCTGAGATTAAGCTAATGCTTAGTCTTATCTCCTGAAAGAATATAAAAATCCTGCGATTCTTGTAATGCCTATCTGAATTCTACAGCTTCTGTTCTTGACACCCTCGATGTCGGCTTTGGAATTTTTGCCGGATAGCCCACGGGCACAATGGCAACAGGCCGGAGCAGTCTGTGCCGCTTGAGATATACCCATATATAACCAAATTGCACAAATTATGGTCAAAATATGTATAATATATCATGAAGTTTGAATGGGATGGCGCAAAGAGCAAGGCCAATAGAGAAAAGCACGGCATTGACTTTGAGACGGCTAAGGATCTCTGGCTTGATGAAGACCGGATTGATATAGAGGCCCCGCATCCTGTCGAAAAGCGGAAGATCATCATTGCCAAACTTCACGGCAGATTATGGACTGCTGTTTATACTATGCGAAGTAGTGCTATAAGGATGATATCCGTTAGACATTCGCGGGAAAAGGAGGAGAAACTGTATGGCAAGGCAAAAACTGGCTAAAAGCGCGCAGGAATTTGATAAGAGATTTGACTCGGGGGAAGACATTCACGACCTGATAGATATGTCAAAGGCAAAGATTATCAGTCATGGAAAAAAGGTGCGCCTGACGCTTGATGTTGCGGAGTCTCTCGTGGCAGATATAGATGAAATCCGTCATCGGATAGGCGTTGACAGAGGCGCGTTGATAAAGGTCTGGCTACATGAGCGCGTGAGGCAGGAAAAGACCGAAAAAAAATCAGCGTAGATTTCTGAACATGCTCGCTTGCGAAAATATGGGAAGTGCCACTCATTAATTCCCTGATTCTCAAGAAATCAGTTAAAAAGGCTGCAAAGAACAAAATCTCATCAAAAATTAAAATCTGAAAATTGTTTCGTGCTTTTCTGCGGGCCGCGCAAAGGCGCGGCCCTTCTGTTTAATACACGGGTACCAGCGAATATCTTTTTGCCTGATAATCTATAAGGGATATCCAGCCGCTTTCCACATGCTTGATCTCCGGAAGCACTGTCTTGGGGTCAACACCCATGACCCTTGCGGCGACGAGTCAGAGTTCAAGCCTGATGTTATCTTTGGACATGAGCGCGACTGTGTTGGCTATCTCGTCCATTATTTTTTTATCCTCTTCGGTCATCCCCGTCTTGTCATGCGATATGAGCTTTACCGAGGGGCCGATGAACACGACGACAAAGGACGGTTTCATGTCCTTCCCCCGGGCAGCCATATCCTTATATGTCTGGTGTATGAGAGTAAGAAGAATCGATGCGCTTTTTGCATTCCCCACCCTAAAGTCGAACACCGCCTTCGCCTCTTTGGAGTAATCCTTAGCCATGGCAGGAGCAGAGACGCTCAGCATGAGCGCGGCAACTATCAATATCGAGATTAAAATAACTATCTTCCTTTGCATTTCATCCTCCTTTCAAAACATTTACATACCAGTCTTAGACAATATTTTCATCCTCCACATCATCTCCTTTTCCACGTTCCTATTCAAGAATTATCACGATTTGGATGTCATGTCAAGGGTAAAATGTCTCTCAGGTGATATGGGCTCTATGGACTATGGGGCTTCAGCTCTTCCCCGCTTGCTTGTTATTAGACTATGGCACTGTGGAACTATTGCACTTTCTTGATATGGACGGTGGAACTTGTTTGCTCGCTTGCGAAAATAGGGGATGTGGAGCTCATTAAGTCTTATGTCTTATGGGCAGTCAGGAGGAAATGTTTTATTGCAAGACCTGACCCCGAATTTTCCCTTCCCACTAATTAATTTCCTAAACGCATAGTTAATAAAATTTCATGGCTCTCGCAGCATTTCAACAACATAACCCCGGAACCATTGTCAGGCGACATGTCGGGACAGTTTAAACTCAGAGTTGGCGATTGGAGAGTTGTTTATGTAATCTCGGCAGATGCAATCGTTAGTAAAGCAGTAGGACATCGTCGGGAAATTTACAAATTATAAACCAGTTGCCTGCTTGCAAGCCTGCTCTCTTGCGAAAATGCGGATGTGGAACTCATGAATTCTACGGAGTCTTTAGGTAAATTTGCCGCAGCACTTCTTATATTTTTTCCCGCTCTTGCAAGGGCAAGGATCGTTGCGACCTATTTTGGGACCTGCAAATACCTGTTGTTGATTTTTGTGTTCCTCGACAAAATCTATATGACCAGTGGATGGAATTCTAAAAGAAAATGTTGTCTTCCCATCTCTATGCGTTATTGCAAAATCACCACGATTAATTATATCCATACCGATTAAGACATCCGCCCCTGATAAAAGCCCTTCTGTAACTCGCACGTTTTGAAAACCTACTTTATTCGGAAGCATAATATTAACAAGATAAACATTGCTCATCTCTTCGCCCTTAGCATGTCTTACTAATGTCATACTTATTGGTTTAAGGTTGAGATCGTCAGCTACTTTTTTATTAATGACCGTATTTGTAGCCCCAGTATCCCATATACCATTGTATTGAATATGTTGGGGAGGAGGATTTGTTGTGGCCGGGTCGAATGCCGGATAAATATCTACAGGAGTAATTAAGACATGCAATCTGCCGTTGTTTGCTTTGACAGTCAAACTACTGGAAGGTGGAGGCATTAGGCAAAAACTACACGAGAATGATAGGTCTGTGTATAACCCTCATTGCCTGGCTCACATTTTTGCACCAAAAAAGTGCCGAGCTCATGACTTTTTGACGTTTCTTCAATAGCAGTCATCTCAGAGTCAAAAACACCAACAACATCTTCCCCGATTATTACCAGATACTTTCCATTATATTTCTCGACGAGTTCTTTCTGATGGGATAGATAATACTTAAATTCTCTTTCCAATGGTTTTCTCATAGGTGATTATATTATGACATTTCCAGTAAAATTCTCAAGAAAAAAGTTATCAATATTTTTAATAGGTTTATAAAAAACCGTTTATTCCCAGTTTGTCAGCCCCACAGACCATATTTTTCATACCCCTTATCTACCATAATTCCCTCTCCCGAAACCTGCCGCATTATAACATTTAAAAAGCGTTTTTTGCTCTATGAAATTCTCAGTTCTTTCCGAATCTTATCAGCAACCCATTGTCGCATCAGCGTTTGGTACGGTATGCCTTTTTTTGTTGCCACTTTTTTGATCGAGATGAGATACATCGGGTCGAGCTTGATGGTCACGTTTTGAAGCGTTCTTCTCCGCTTTCCCATCACGATATCCCTTCGGAGCGCCTCATCGAGGCTGATCGCTATATCTCCCTCGACTATCTCACCGAGAACGCCCTTTTTATCATAGTATTCTTCGTCTGACATTTTCTTCGTTGCCTCTTTAATCTTCATGGTCTTCGTCTCCTTCCCGGCCTTAACCACGGTGCTTATGCCAATACCTGATCTCAGCCCTATCCATGTCCCATCCGGTAATGACCCTTGCCATTCCATCATGTTTCAACGCAAACACAATAGTAAGATAACGCCCTTCATGCGTAGGCCCCATCGCAACATAGTGCCCTTTCTTCGTTTTACGATACAGCGGTTTATTTGCAAAAACTTCTTCCGCTTCCTCGGGTCTTACTCCATGACCAAGCTCAAGATGCACGATATTGCCGTCGTCCCATTCAAAATCCTTTATCCTCAATGAGCGATCTCCTTAGTAATACATTGTATTACTTTTTATCTTGAAAGTCAAATAAAAACACGGATATAATATCGAAATGCGGATTATAGTATCGAAAGAAGATATTAAGGGCGAAAGAGTTACGGTATCCGGCGAGAAGGCTAAGTATCTGATATCCGTGATGAGGTGTGAAGAGGGCGACAGCCTTCAGGTTTTAGATGGCGAAGGGAATTGCTATAACGCAAAGGTTTCCGGAATAGATAATAAAAAAGTTACTTTAGACCTTCTCGAAAAAGTTCCATACGAGACAGAGTCGCATTTGAATCTTGAGCTTGTTCAGGGAATCCTTAAGGGCGAGAAGATGGACTGGGTTATCCAGAAGACTACGGAACTCGGCGTTAAAGAAATAGTCCCTGTCATAACAGAGAGAAGTCAGGTTAGACATACGAGAAAAGTTGAGAGGTGGAAGAAGATTGCGGAGGAGGCGTCCCGGCAGAGCGGAAGGACGAATATCCCCGTGATACAGAAGCCGGTGGAGTTTAGCTCGTGGCTCATAGCTCATGGCTCATTGCCGTTAAACGGTTTTATCTTTTGGGAAGAAGGGGGACTGCCGTTAAAAGAAGCAGTGAGCAGAGGGGTTGGGGATTGGGGTTTAGGGGTCAGTTCTTTTACCAATCCCCGGACCCAAAACCCTAACCCCTGTTTTATTGCCATCGGCCCGGAAGGCGGGTTCACGAAAGAAGAGGTTGAGCTTGCAAATTCAAAGGGGCTTATCACCGTCTCCCTCGGAAAACGCATTCTCCGCGCAGAGACAGCGGCAATTTCAGCAGTAACGCTCATTCAGTTTCTGCTTGGAGATATTAATCAAGGTTAAGAGTTGGAAACTAATCTTCTTTTTCAACGATGGAAACAACATTCTCAACAGGAATTACAAGCCATCCGGATTCTGCCTCGATATAAACGTCTTTCTCGCCGATTTCGATAAGCTTGCCGGTGTATGTCGTCTCTGTTGTTAAAACCACAACGATCTTGCCTATAAGGTCTTGCATCGAACCTCCATGTTTCAGTTTTTAGTTTTCAGTTGTCAGTCTAAAAACAAAAAACCAACAACTTTTTTCACGCCTTCCTTTTTTTATAAATCCTCACCGGCGTCCCCATGAAAGAAAACCTCTCCCTGAGGCATTTTTCTATATATCTCATGTATGGATCTTTCAGACCTTCGGGATAATTTGTAAAAAGGACAAACACCGGCGGCTCTGTTCCTGTCTGCGTCATGTAATAGACCTTCACGCTCTTCCCCCTGTATAAAGGCAGAGGGTTATTGCCCACAACGTCTTTTATGAACTTGTTCATCTCAGGCGTGCTTATCCTCTTTTTCCTTTCGCTCATTATCTCGTCAATGACCGGGAATATTTTTGTTATCCTTTTTTTTTCTGTCCCCGAGGTTGTAATTACAGGGGCATGAGTGAGAAACCACATCTTTCTTTTAAGTTCCGACATAAGTTTTTTATAGGCCAGCTCAGGCTCGGGCACCATATCCCATTTGTTAAGGAGAAAAATTGCTCCCTTCCCGTATCTCTCGACCATGCCGGCGACCTTCTGATCCTGTTCCGTTATTCCATCTGAAGCGTCAAGGACTATGAGCGCCACGTCACACCTCTCTATGCTTCTTACCGCCCTTACAAAAGAAAACCTTTCTATGGAAAAACCAAGTTTCCCTTTTTTCCTGATGCCTGCGGTGTCTATGATTAGATATTTTTTTTTGTAATACGAGCATACTGAATCTATGGCGTCCCTTGTAGTGCCTGCAACCGGACTCACGATCATTCTCTGTTTGCCGAGAAGACTGTTCACGAGTGTTGATTTCCCGACATTCGGCCTTCCGACAACGGCAATCCCCGGATATAAAACTTTTTCGTTTATAACATCGGGAAGAAGAACTGCGATCTTGTCCATGAGTTCGCTGAACTCATAGCCCGTTGCAGCGGAGACAGGGATGAGTTCATCCACCCCCAGGGCATAAAAATCGAAAAGCCTCTCCTCCCTTTTGAAAGTGTCAATTTTATTTACTACCCACAATATTTTTTTCCCTGACGCCCTGAGAGTCCTTGCAAGTTCCATATCGGCAGGCGTAAGCCCGTCTTTCCCGTCAAGGAGATGAATTATCAGATCTGCTTCTTCCATGGCAAATAGAGCCTGTTCCCTCATCCGGGTGAACATATCATCGGAAGGCTCGGGATAAAAACCGCCTGTATCAACCGCAATGAACGCCTTTCCCTCCCACTCGGCCTCCTGATAATTCCTGTCCCTGGTGACGTTCGGGAGATCCTCGACAATTGCGGCAGGTGAACCAACCATCCGGTTAAAGAGGGTGGATTTTCCGACATTTGCCCTTCCAACTATTACAACAAAAGGTTTAGACATAAGTAGTATTTTACACTAAAGAAAGAAAAGAATTTTGAGGCTGAGGTCAGTGCGATTGTGCATTTTGACTCAACTTGCGTGAAAAAGCGTAGTTAAAGTCCGAAGCTTGCAGGTTCTCATTGAAAAAATAAGGGGTTTTAGGGTATTTTTAGGGTATGGAAATTGCTTTCAAATATGTATGTATAATAGCGTCAAGTCAAAATGGATGCAGACGAGTGGAGAGATTCAGGCAATAATATGGTTCTAAAATCCAAGATTATCACAGTCTTAATAGTAGTGCTGCTTTTAACCATCGGCACATCTGCGGCTGTTGTCCTCAGGGTTCAGTCCAGGATGATGATAGAATCAAAGGTTAAGGACGTGGAGGTTTTAAGCGATCTCATTGAAAGAAGCATCACGGATGCAATGGAAAGCGGAAGAACAGCCAATGTGCAGAAAATAATCGAGAATATCGGAAAGAATCAGGAAATAACAACCCTCAGAATACTTTCAACAAGCGGCAGCATAGTAAAATCAAAGGTGTCTGATGAAATAGGCATGAGGGCAAAAGAATATACGCTGTCCGGCAACGACCAGCAAAAGCAGCCTGTATTAAGCGAGGAATCCATAACTTATTTCAAGGCTATATCAAATAAACCCGAGTGTTACGGCTGTCATAGCAAAGAAACCAAGGTTGCCGGAATAATACAGATTAAATACGACATGTCGAGAAGCAGAAACGACATAATGGCCATAAAACGGTTTCTTGTTTTTTCCAATATCCTTTCAGTTCTTGTTGTGGCGGTTATTTTAAGCATCCTGTTTTCAAAGCTCATATTGAAGCCTCTGAAGAATGTCCTTTCAGCCATGAAGGAGTTCGAGGCCGGGAATTGGGAGGCTAAGGCCCAGGCAACAGGCAATGATGAGCTCGGCATTATCAGCCGGGCCTTTAACAAGATGACGGACGAGGTCAGGGGCATTCATGAAAAAAGCTTACGGAAAGAGAAGGAGTTGTCAAAGATAAAGCTGGACCTTGAACATAAGAGAAAACTGGAGGAATTAAACGCCCAGCTTCAGTTCAAGATAAAAGAGGTCGAAACAGCCAACAAGACTGTTGTTACACTCTCAAAAGAGGTGAAATCAAAGAACGTAGAACTCGAAAAAATGATTGAAAGGCTGCGGCGGATAAATGAAGTCGGAAAGATGCTGAGTTCGATTATCGAGACAGATGAACTTATAAAGCTGATAATAAAGACGACTGCTGAACTGCTGACTGCGGGAAGAGGCGCGATCTACCTGAAACGGAATGAGAAACCCTCTCTTACGCTGAAGTATCATCACGGCATCGGGGTCGAGGATTTTGGAGATATGGCTCTGGATTTTAAGCCTATTTACAGCGAACTTATGGATAACGGCAGCCCTCTGATAATACATGAAAAAGACATTGCCAGAAAAACCAGCTTCGGCATCAATAACTCCGCCATAGGCGTGCCCTTGAAGATGAAGGGTCAGGTGATAGGCGCAATGCTGCTGGAAGATAAGCTTGACGGAGCGTCTTTCACAGATGATGAACTTGAATTGCTTACAACACTTTCAAATCAGGCTATGGTTTCGATCGAAAACGCATGGCTGTATGAAAGAGTGAAAAATAATTATTTTGCAACCATCCAGTCGCTCGTAAATGCGCTTGAGGCGAACGACAGATACACAAAGGGCCATTCCGAAAGGGTCAGATACCTGGCTATCGAACTCGGCAGGTATATGGGGCTTGACTTCAGAGAGATTGAGGTGCTCGAACACGCTGCGATTCTCCATGATATAGGAAAAATCGGGATAGACTCGATGGTGCTTAATAAAGAAGGAAAACTTACCTCAAATGAGTATGGTCTTGTAAAGGCCCATCCCCTGATAGGAGATGAAATACTCGGGCCTATTGACACACTTGCAGGCGTGAGGACCACGATTATACAGCATCATGAAAGGTATGACGGAAGAGGTTATCCTTACGGCATTCCGGGAGATGAGATATCGCTCAAGGCAAGGATACTTGCTGTTATTGACACCTTTGACGCCATGCTGACAGACAGGCCTTACAGGCGATCTCTGACCTTATTCAGGGCAAAAGAGGAGTTGAGGCACGGAGCCGGTTCACAGTTCGACCCGTATGTCGTTAATGCATTCCTTGATCTGCTCGATCAAAGGGAAGAGGAGCTTCTTCTTACCGCAGGTTATAACCTTTCGATGGCTGATTAGGAAAGCTCGAAGATAAACTCTACTTCAAGCGGCGAATTAAGGGGAAGCGCTGAGACGCCGACCGCAACTCTCGCATGCCGGCCTTCATCTCCGAATATCTCGAAAAGAAAATCCGACGCGGCATTTAATACCTTAGGCTGCTCAATAAAATCCGGAGCTGAAGCAATAAAGCCCGTCAGCTTTACGCATTTTTTTATCCTGTCAATGCTTCCGGTATGAGACCTGACCACAGAAAGCGCATTAATCACCGTCTGTTTGGCCTCTCCCTGCGCCTCTCCGAGGGATACGGCTTCTCCAACCCTGCCTGTCAACATAAGTTTCCCGTCCCTCAACGGAAGTATGCCGCTTAAGAAAAGTAGATTCCCCGCCTGAACGCATGGGACATAAGAGCCGAGAGGTCGCGGCGCCTCCGGAAGAGAGATTCCTAATTCCTTAAGCCTTTCCTCAGGTAACATTATAGTCCGAGTTCCTCGGGAGTTCCTATTCTTCCGAGGACTGCCGATGCCGCGGCAACAGCCGGATTAGAAAGATATACCTCGCTCTCAGGGTGTCCCATCCTCCCGATAAAATTTCTGTTTGTTGTTGCCAGCGCTCTTTCTCCCTTTGCAAGTATGCCCATATGGCCTCCGAGGCACGGCCCGCACGTAGGAGTTGAAACAACAGCCTCTGCGTCAATGAAGATTTCCAGAAGCTTTTCCTTCATCGCCTGTTTGTATATCTGCTGGGTCGCAGGGATGACGATAAGCCGCGCATTCGGGTTAACCTTTCTGCCTTTTATTACCAAAGCAGCTTCCCTCAGGTCTTCAAGCCTTCCATTCGTGCATGAGCCTATGACTATCTGGTCTATGGCGATATTTGAAAGCTCTGCCGCAGGTTTTGTGTTTGAGGGAAGATGAGGGCACGAGACTGTTAATGGTATCTTTGAACAGTCGTATTCTCTGACATCGCTATATTTCGAGTTCTTGTCGGATTTGTAGAATTTAAATTCCCTCTTTGCCCTGCCTTTTTCATATTTCCTTGTAATTTTATCAGGCGCGATGATCCCGTTTTTGCCGCCTGCCTCAATAGCCATATTGCACATTGTAAGTCTTCCGTACATCGGAAGACTTGATATTACTTCACCCTCAAATTCCATTGCCTTATAGAGAGCTCCGTCAACTCCGATGTCTCCGATTGTATGAAGTATTAAATCCTTTCCGCCTACCCATTTGTTGAGCTTCCCATGATATATGAACTTCATGGACTCAGGAACCTTGAACCAGCATTCTCCAGTTGCCATTGCAGATGCAACATCCGTTGAACCAACGCCTGTGGCAAATGCGCCCAATGCTCCATACGTGCAGGTATGGCTGTCGGCGCCTATGACCAAATCTCCCGGGACGACAAGTCCCTGCTCCGGCAATAATGCATGTTCGACTCCCATCCTTCCGACCTCAAAGTAAAGGCCGAGGCTGTATTCTTTTGAAAAACTGCGCAGCAATTTGCACTGTTCGGCGGCCTTGATGTCTTTCTGAGGCGCAAAATGGTCCGGGATGAACGCAACTCTATTCCTGTCAAAAACATCGCTTGCGCCGATCTTTTTAAACTCCTGAATTGCTATGGGCGCAGTGATGTCGTTTGCAAGTATCATGTCAACTTTTGCATTGATTAATTCTCCCGGCTCAACTTTCTTTTTGCCTGTGTGAGCGGCAAGTATCTTTTCCGTAATCGTCATTATTCTCTCCGTTTCACGTTAAAATCTTTTTTCTTGCTTTATCCATTGTGCGTATAATTTTTTCAGTTATGATTATAGAGTCTTCTGCATCAGCCTTATTTACCGTTTCGAAGTCTCCATAGTCAACGTCTGTTCTTCTTGATAGGAGAACCTTAAATTTTTTGATAATATCAACCGGCAGAATTCCCGGCTTGATGAACCTCAGGCTCAACATTGTAACAATCCCTTCGTGTGTTTCAGGATTTGCCCCTTCGAGAATCAGTATTGCGCGCGCCGCGCTAAGGGCTGCGTAATAGCTTCGGTTTATGGCGGTCTTATATCGGTTTTCTTTGAAATTTGCTTTAGCGTCTTCAAAAAACTCATATGCCCTTGCCATTCTGATATTGCTTAGCGACTTTTTATCTTTTGATTCAAGGGTCATAATTTAACCCCTTCCCTCATAATATTTTCATAAAAAGGAGTGTGAAACTTTTTTTCCATTTTAAATGAGCGAATGTCTTTTATCACCGGCGCAAACGATAGTCCGCTCTTTGTCTCCTCATCTACAAAGATATTGATAATCCCGGACTCTATTTCAGGGCTTTTGTCTTTCACAACCACAAGCACATCAAAATCAGACCACTCGTTATGATCTCCCCTTACCCTCGATCCGAAGGCATGGACTGAGATAATCCTATCTGCAAATCTCTCCTTGAGCTTTCCTGTAAGCCGTTTTAATATCCCCTTTTCATATGTATGCATTTCAAGATTCCCTAACAGTGTTTAACAATATTATACATGACAAAATATTTTAAATATGAAACTATTATATCCCTACTCGGGGATGATTGACAAGGGAGGCATACTCTGATAGCATTCAATCAAAATTTCAGCAATATGAAACATAAACAAAAAATCTATGGCGGAGTGCAGGGAATGGTCGGGTTTTTATTATCCCCTTTATCGTGGTGGAATGATATATACGTTAATATCCCTCTGGCTTATGTCGGAGCATGGATAGTGAGCCTGATATATAAACCGGCATTTCTTACGGCCTTTGTCATTAACTACTGGATAACGAATATTCTCGGTTTTGTCCTTATGCACAAAGGAGCAAGTAAGCTTGCGAAAAAAGAAGGGACCATAAAACCATATACGCAAAAAGATATCGTGAAAGATATTTTCATATCGCTGGCTTATACGGCCTTGATGGTCGTGTTGATAAAACTAAAGGCAGTCAGGCCCATTAAAGAATATTTTTCAAGCAAGATTTTTTATTGAAGACTCGCAGCGTTGCGTTTGAAAATCTTACGGAAATGGAACCCGTAAATCGTAAGGGTGATTGCAAGAGGGAAAAGCCGCGGCCTGCGGAACAAAGACCAGAAAAAAAGCCTCCAGTAATAGAACCTTTCCCTTCCTATTATCCCAAGGCGGAAAATGGACTTAAAGCCGGCTTTCAGGTGACTGAGCCTGAAATGAAAAGTTTTTCCCTGCTTCGGTTTATACTCTTTCAGGAATTTTTTAACCCTCGCATAGTAATGCTTTGGAGAATAAATAGTGTGAACAACTTTCTTGTAGCCGCTGATAAGTTTTTCACGGCTCATCATTGGGGTGAAATTAATGGAAAAATCGGTGTTGTCCCCGGATGACGCATTTAATAACCTGCCTTCTTTATTCAGGCGGTGATAGAGTTTGGTGCCGTGAGGGGCATTCAGCAGCCCGACCATTGCGGTGGCAATCCCGCTTTCCTGGATAAATGCGATAAGCCGTTCAAAGATAGAGGCCGGATCCTTATCAAATCCAACGATGAACCCCGCCTGCACCTCTAAACCCGAGTGCTGGATCTTTTTGACACATGCTACGAGATCGCGGTTCCTGTTTTGGATCTTGCTGCACTCCGCAAGGCTTTCTTCATTTGGAGTCTCGATCCCGATAAATACCGTGTCGAACCCGGCCTGGACCATAAGATGTATAAGTTCTTCATCATCGGATAGGTTGATTGATACCTCGGTAGAAAGCGCAAACGGGTGCTTTCTTTTTTTCATCCATTCGGTGATTGCAGGAAGGATTTCCCTTTTTAACTTCGCCTTATTGCCGATGAAGTTGTCGTCGACAAAGAATACGCCGCCTCTCCATCCGTTCGAGTAGAGGTTTTCCAGTTCTGCGACTACTTGTTCCTTTTCCTTTGTCCTCGGCACGCGTCCATAGAGCACAGTTATATTGCAGAATTCGCAGTCAAACGGACATCCCCTTGAATACTGGATGTTTGCCGATGCATATTTTTTTAAATCCGCAAGTTCCCATAGCGGCAAAGGGGTATTTCTGATGTCTGCGCGCTGCCGGGAAGTGTAAATATGTCCGGCCTGTCCGTTTTTTAAATCAGCAAGGAAAGACGGAAGGGTGAGCTCGGCTTCGTCGAGCACAAGATGGTCCACATCGCCTTCGAAATCTTCAGGGATGGATGTGAATAACGGCCCGCCTGCGACAATTCTGACTCCGAGAGCTTTGCACCTGCTGATTACTGCTTTTACCGATTCCTTCTGGATTGACATCGCGCTGATAAAGACATAATCCGCCCAGAGCAAGTCTTTGTCCTTAAGGGATGTAACATTCATATCCGCAAGTCTCTTTTCCCATTTTTGCGGAAGCATCGAGGCTATGGTCAATAATCCGAGAGGCGGAAGGCTTGCCTTTTTGGAAATGAATTTCAGCGCGTATTTAAAGCTCCAGAAGGTGTCGGGATATTTTGGATAGACAAGAAGGATTTTCACGCTGTTTTTTTCCTCATCGCGAGTTTGTTCAGCGCATTAATGTATGCCTTTGCAGCGGCAACGATAATGTCTGTGTCCGCGCCGTGACCTCTTACGGTCCTGCCTTTTTCTTCGAGGGAAACTATGACTTCTCCAAGGGCGTCTGTCCCGCCTGTGATGCTCTTCACCTCGAATTTAAGAAGCTTGCTCTTTGTCTTTGTTATCAAAGCAATGGCTTTATATGTTGCATCTACAGGGCCGTCGCCTTTTGCGGTTTTCCGGACTGTCTTGCCCTTTACCTTCATCGCTACGCCCGACCTGGGCTCTACTTTCATGCCGCTTGAAACCGACAGATTTACGAGGCTGTAACCTTCGGGTATCTTTGAGAACTCCTCGGAAACAAGAGTCTCTATGTCTTCATCAAAGATATTCTTCTTCTGGTCGGCGAGATGTTTGAATTTTACAAATGCGCTTTCCAGCTCTTCAGGGCTCAGGTCATAACCCAGCTCTTTGAGTCTTGCCTTGAATGCGTGCCTGCCGGAATGCTTTCCGAGCACAAGTTCCGTCTGTTTCAGGCCGACATCTTCGGGCTTTATTATCTCATAAGTCATTTTTTCTTTCAAAAGACCGTCCTGATGTATCCCTGATTCATGGGCAAAGGCATTCGCTCCCACAATCGCCTTATTGGGCTGCACCGGTATGCCGGTTATCCTTGTCAGCAGTCTGCTTGTGCGGATGATCTCCTTTGTATTAATATTGGTCGCGGCCTGGTAAAAATCTTTTCTTGTCGCCAAATTCATCACGATCTCTTCCATAGAGCAGTTTCCTGCGCGTTCTCCAATGCCGTTTATAGTGCATTCGACCTGGCCTGCGCCGCTGAGAATAGCAGCGAGGGAATTTGCTACGGCAAGCCCGAGGTCGTTATGACAGTGCACTGATATGACTGCCGTATCTCCGATTTTTTCCTTGATTGCCCTGATCATAGAGCCGAATTCCGTGGGCGTTGCATATCCAACCGTATCAGGGATATTTACTGTAGAAGCGCCGGCCTCGATAACAGCCGTGACAACGTCTATTAAATATGGGAGTTCCGTCCTGGTTGCGTCCATGGGGGAAAACTCGACATCGTTCACAAGGCTTCGCGCATATTTAACCATCTCGACAGACCGCTTTAAAGCCTCTTCGCGGGTTACTCTGAACTGATATTTCAAATGTATATCCGATGTTGAATGGAAGGTATGAATCCTTTTTTTTGACGCATCCTTAACAGCCTCGTAAGCCCTCTTTATATCCGCTTCCTTGGCCCTTGCAAGCCCGGCTATGGTTGCGCCTTTAACCTCGTTTGCTATCCTCTTGACAGCCTCAAAATCCCCGTCTGATGCCATAGGGAAGCCTGCCTCTATTATGTCAACCCCCAGCCTTACGAGCTGTTTTGCAATCTGGATCTTCTCGTCAACATTCATTGAGGCCCCGGGAGATTGTTCGCCGTCCCGAAGTGTTGTATCGAAAATCCTGATGATTCTCACTGCCTCTCCTTTATAAGCTTATATTTTGTGTAGTATATATATGTATTTTCTATTATACCAACAGCAAGGTAAAGCATTGCAAATACAAAGAGGGCAATCTCGGGATGCATGACCATGACGGCAAGGATTACGGCAATGGCAACCAGTATCCAGAACGGTTTCCTCTCCCTGAAATCCAGTTCTTTTGCGCCGTGAAACCTGAGAGTGCTTACCATAAGTATCGAAAGCACAAAGGCAAGGAAAAGTATAAAAACGCTTTTTACGGCCGACCAGCCCATCTCATTATAGAAGATGGCTGTTGCAGCAACAATGGCTGCTGCGCCGGGAATAGGCATGCCTGTGAAGGATTTTTTTTCAGTGGAGCCCATCTGGACATTATACCTTGCAAGTCTTAATGCGCCGCATGCGACAAACAGGAAGGCCGCAGCCCAACCGATTCTCCCGAACGGTATAAGCGACCACTTGTAGAGAACAACGGCAGGAGCAACTCCGAATGCAACAAGATCCGACAGCGAATCAAGCTCTATCCCGAACCTTGTGGTGCTGTTAGTGAGCCTCGCTATCCAGCCGTCAAGGCCGTCAAAGACCATGGCTATCATTATGGCCCATGCAGCATGAACGTAATCTCCTTTCAGGGCTGCAAGGATTGCATAAAACCCTGAAAACATCCCGCACATCGTCAGGCTGTTTGGAAGTATGTAAATTCCTTTTCTCATTTAATCACTCCAATTATCGTCTCTCCCGCCTTAACCCTGTCCCCTGATTTTACCTTAATATCGGTATATTTGGGCAGATAGATATCGAGTCTTGAGCTGAACTTGATGATCCCGTATCTCTCGCCGCGCTTCAGACTGCCCCCTGCTTGGACTCTGCATACAGCCCTTCTTGCGAGAAATCCTGCAACTTGACGGACAAGGATTTTGCCGTATTTTGTATTCATCGCCATGGCGATATTTTCATTTTGAAGGGATGCCTCATGTTTGAACGCAGAAAGGAATTTGCCGGAGGTATGAACTACCGATTCAACCGTTCCATCGCACGGCGCGCGGTTCACGTGCACATTCAACGGTGACATGAATATGCTTATCTGCTTTGTATCCGTTTTCAGATAATCCTTCTCGAATATATCTTTTATCAGGATTATTTTTCCGTCCGCAGGCGACACAAATAGCCCTTCTCCATGCGGGATTTCCCTTTCAGGGTCCCTGAAAAAATAGAGCATGAAGGCCGTGAGCATAAACGGCAGAAAGGCTATCCATGTCCCGCCGGCCAGGAAAACTATCACGGTAATGACGGCAAAAAAAACAATAAATGGATAGCCCTCAGGAGCAAGTTTAAGCATTACGCCTTTGACTTATCTACGAGCTTGCCTTTTTTCAGCCAGGGCATCATAGCCCTGAGTTTTGCACCGACTTCTTCAATTGGATGCTCCTCGCCCTGTCTTGTGAGCGCATTGAAGACCGGCTTGTTTGCCTTGCATTCGAGAATCCATTCCCTTGCGAATTCACCTGACTGGATCTCTCCGAGTATCTTTTTCATCTCTTTCTTTGTCTCACCCGTGATAATCCTCGGCCCTCTTGTCAGATCGCCGAACTGGGCTGTATTGCTGATTGAATATCTCATGGTTGAGATGCCGCCTTCGTAGATGAGGTCTACGATGAGTTTTACCTCATGCAGACATTCAAAGTATGCCATCTCAGGCGAATAACCTGCCTCAACCAGGGTTTCATACCCCGACTGGATCAAAGACGTCAGGCCTCCGCAGAGCACAACCTGTTCGCCGAACAAGTCTGTCTCTGTCTCTTCCCTGAAAGTGGTCTCTATAATTCCTGCCCTGCCGCCTCCGATTGCAGATGCATAAGCAAGCGCAATGGACTTTGTATTTTTTGAAGGGTCCTGCTCGATTGCAATCAGGCAAGGCACCCCGCTCTTTTTCAGATATTCCGCCCTCACGAGGTGTCCGGGTCCTTTCGGAGCCACCATGAATACATTTATATTTGCAGGAGGCACGACCTGTCCGAAATGTATATTAAAGCCGTGCGCAAATCCGATATAAGCGCCTTTTTTGAGGTTTTGAGCTACCTCGGTCTTATAAATTTCAGCAGCGTATTCATCGGGAACGAGCATCATTATAACGTCTGCATTCTTTGCAGCCTCTGCTGCTGTGAGGACTTTAAAACCAGCATTCTTTGCCTTGTCCCAGTTTAATCCGCCTTTTGCCTCAGCTACTGTTACATTTATGCCGCTTTCCTTAAGATTGTTGGCATGCGCGTGTCCCTGACTTCCGTACCCGACTACCACGATCTTCTTGTTCTTGAGAACGCTCAGTTTTGCATCTTTATCATAATAAACCTTGACCATAAATACCTCCATTGGATATTGAAATTTTGAAATATATTATATTACAGTTTTCAATTTTTTTGCCATTTATTAATTATGTTAAAATGTTCTTATATCCTAAATTTAAAGGAGCGGAAAATTTTACCCGTCGGAATCGGCTCTCGTCCGGTTGCAGTGGTTACAGGCGCATCGAGGGGGCTTGGGAAAGAAATAGCCCTGACACTCGGCCGAAGCGGCTATAATGTTGCAATTAATTATCTCGCATCCGGGGATGATGCAAAAAAGACGGCAGAGGAGATAGGGGAAAATGCTTTCCTTGTAAAGGCGGATGTAGGCGACATAAAACAGGTTGAAAGAATGGCTGATGCGGTTTATAAAAAATGGGGCCGCGTTGATGCGCTGGTAAATAATGCAGGGATAACAAAAGATAAGCTGCTTCTAAAAACCAGTGAAGAAGATTGGGATGAGGTTTTGAGGGTGAATCTAACGGGCTGTTTTAACACTATAAAGGCATTCTCACATATTATGATAAAATCAAAGGGAGGACATATTATTAATATATCCTCTTATTCAGGCGTCAAAGGCAAAGAGGGGCAGGCAGCATACAGCGCATCGAAGGCAGCGCTTCTTGGATTAACATATACAGCGGCAGAAGAGCTTGCAGAGTATAATATAAGGGTGAATGCCTTGCTTCCGGGATATATGCAGACAGAGATGGGGGTTGCAGCAAAAAAGGCAATGGATAAGGCAAAGGCAGAAAGTATTTCAGGAAGTTTGTCCAGGCCAAAGGAAGTTGCGGAATTTGTTGCTTATATATTAAGAACTGATAATATAACAGGACAGGTTTTTAGTCTTGACAGCCGAATTATTTAGTGTCAGTGAATGTGAACAGTGTCAGTTAAAGACTATTCCTCACAGAACACTGACACTAAGCACTGACACTGAGAGGGCAATATGGCAAAGGGTTTTTTTGTAACAGGAACTGACACCGGGGTAGGCAAGACCGTAATAGCTGCGGCTCTGATAAAGGCTATCGGGATTCTCGGGGGCAAGGCGTGCGGCATGAAGCCTATAGAGACAGGCTGCGCAAGGGAAGGAGATGCGCTTATACCTTCCGACGGCATGTTCCTTAAGAGCATTGCGCGAATGGACGAGTCGCTGAGCCAGGTAAGTCCCTCGTGTTTTGAACACCCGCTGGCGCCGATGGTTGCCGCTGAAATAGAAGGCACGCCTGTTAACCTCAATAAGATACGGAAGGCCTTTGAAGGACTTTCAAAGACATATAAATCAATCGTTGTCGAAGGCGTCGGGGGCCTGCTGGTTCCTATCAGCAAGAACTACTTTGTTCTGGACCTTGCAAAAGAGCTCGGCCTGCCGCTGATCGTCGTATCAAGGCCTGATCTCGGCACAATAAACCACACATTGCTGACTGTGAAATATGCCTTAAAAGAAGGGCTTAATGTTGCCGGCATTATTATAAATTATACATATCTTTCCGAAGGCAGCCAGGCAGAGGAGACAAACCCCCAGGCAATAAAACAGCTCAGCCCTTCGCCGGTGATCGGCATCTTCCCGTATCTCAATGCCATGTCGGATGAGGCCTTTGAAAAGGCGGTCGTAAAGAATCTGAATATGGACATCATCAAGAAATACATCTGACGGGCAAAACACCTTGGCTGAACACAAACTAAAGATTGGTAAAATACCTTATGCAAATTTATTCCCTATATTTTATATGCTCGAAAAAGAGTGCGATTGTTCGGGATATGAGTTTATAGAGGGAGTCCCTTCCAATGTCAACCGGATGCTGAGAGACGGAAAGGTAGATATAAGCTCTTCCTCGTCCATAGAATATTTAAGAAACAGGGATAAATATGCTTTCATAGAAGGCCATTCCATAAGTTCCATCGGCCCTGTCGGAAGTATAATATTATTCAGCAGAAAACCGATAGAGGCCCTCGACGTGCATACAATCCTCACGTCTTCCCAGTCGGCAACGTCGGTTGCGCTTCTTGATATTCTGCTCACAAAATATCTTAAGATAAAAGGAAATTTAAAATCTGCGAAGCTGACTCACTGCTCCGTGCCGTCGGATGTCGAGGCATATCTGCTGATAGGCGACGACGCCTTAAAAGCGGTTAAATATTACAGGACCAGGACCGTTAAAGAGCCTTTTTTTATTTATGACCTCGGCGAGCTGTGGCATAAATATACAGGCCTTCCATTTACCTTTGCATTGTGGATTTATAAAAAGGACTGCGGCAAGGAAAAGATGGACCTTATCGAAAAATTTAAAGATGACTTGAACAAGGCAAAAAAACTCGCATTAAATAATTTAAAGGAGATTGCCTCAAAAGCTCCCCTCAGAGACGTCTTAACTGAAGAGGAACTTATAGCCTACTGGAAAAATGTCTCTTATGCCTTTGGAGAAAAGCATAAAAAGGGTTTCGAGTTATTCAGGAAGCTAGCGGAAGAATTGGGATTGATATAGAAACGGAAGCGGGTGACGGAGAGATCAACCGGTTGAAGCAAACAAATCCCTCAGCTTTTCCTTGAAACCCTTTGAAACCTCATCTCCGTTTATCTTTGCAAACTCTTCAAGCAACTCTTTCTGCCGTTGTGTGAGGTGTTTTGGAACTTCTATGTTGATAATTACAACCTGTTCGCCTCGCTGATGCCCTCCAGGCCTCGGCATGCCTTTGCCTTTTACATGAAATGATTTCCCTGAGGGAGCGCCGGGAGGAATCTTGATTTTTGTAGAACCATCGAGCGTGGGAACTTCAATCTCCGCGCCCAATGCAGCCTGAGGGAAGGAAACAGGCACTTTACAGTATAAGTTCATCCCCTCTCTCTTGAAAAAAGGATGTTCCGAAACATTAAGAAATATATAAAGGTCGCCAGGCGGGCCTCCATAAATACCAAGTTCGCCTTCTCCTGACATCCTCAGTTTTGAGCCTGTATCAACACCGGCAGGGATCTTGACGCTTATATTTCTATGTTGTCTGGTCTTGCCCTGCCCCTTGCATTTTTTGCAGGGGTCTGTAATAATCCTGCCTTCACCGTGACATTTGCCGCATGTCTTTGAAACACTGAAAAAACCCTGCTGGAACCTTACCTGCCCCGTGCCTTTGCAGTTAGAGCATGTAACCGGCCCTTTTCCCGGCGCTGCCCCTGTTCCCCTGCACTCGGCGCAGTTCTCCCACCTCGGCACCTCCAGGACCTTCTCAACGCCGAATGCCGCCTCCATCAGCGTTATATCAAGGTCGTATCTGAGATCATCGCCTTTTGCAGGCCTCGTCCTACCCTGGCCTGTGAATGTGCCGAAGAAATCTCCAAAGATGTCCTCAAACACATCGCCAAACCCGGCGCCAAAAGGACTGTATCCTGCTCCGGCGCCTACGCCCTCAGCAGTTCCGAACCTGTCATAATGAGCCCTTTTCTGCGCATCGGACAGACATGAGTAAGCCTCATTTATCTCCTTGAACTTATCCTCGGACTCTTTATTGTCAGGATTTCTGTCAGGGTGATATTGCATCGCAAGCTGTCTGTATGCCTTTTTTAAATCTGCCTCAGAAGCATCTCTCGATACACCGAGAATTTCATAGTAATCTTTCATATCAGCAATCAGCAATCAGCAATCAGCAATCAGCTAAAGCTGAAAGCTGACCGCTGACAGCTTATTTCTAGCTCTCTTTCTTTTTATCCACGTCCTCGAACTCAGCCTCAACAACCTCTTCTTCGTCAGGTTTTTTGCCTGATGCTCCGGCGCCTGCTCCTGCGCCGCCTGCCTGCTGTGAACCTGCTGCCTTATAGATGTGTTCTGCAAGCTTGTGCGAGGCCTTCATAAGGGTTTCAACAGAAGACTTTATCTCCGGAACGTCCGTGCTCGATTCTTTTAACTTCCTGCACTTTTCGAGCGCCTCTTCTATTTCCTTCTTTTCGGATTCATTCAATTTATCTCCGTAATCACGCAGAGACTTTTCGACGCTGTAAACAAGCGTGTCCGCCTCATTCCTGACCTCTGCAAGCTGCTTTTTCTTCCTGTCGTCTTCTGCATGAGACTCGGCGTCGCGCATCATCTTCTTCACTTCTTCATCGTTAAGCCCGCTCGAGGCAGTTATCCTTATAGACTGCTCCTTGCCTGTGCCGAGGTCCTTTGCAGAGACATGCAGTATGCCGTTTGCGTCAATATCAAATGTCACTTCAACCTGCGGAATTCCTCGCGGAGCAGGCGGAATGCCTATAAGCTCAAAATTGCCGAGCAGTTTATTATCAGACGCCATCTCCCTCTCGCCCTGACAGATCTTTATTGTAACAGCCGGTTGATTATCGCTTGCTGTTGAGAATACCTGACTCTTCTTGGTCGGGATGGTAGTATTTCTCTCTATGATTTTTGTAAATATGCCGCCGAGCGTTTCGATGCCCAGAGACAAAGGAGTAACATCCAGAAGCAGAACCTCCTTAACCTCTCCCTTAAGCACTGCCCCCTGTATTGCAGCGCCGACAGCGACAACCTCATCGGGATTAACCGTCTTATTCGGCTCTTTCCCAAAAAAATCCTGAACTGTCTGCTGAACCTTTGGGGCCCTTGTCTGACCTCCGACGAGAAGAACCTCATCAATATTCGAGGCAGCTAGGTTTGCGTCTTTAAGGGCGCTTTTGCAGGGACCGGTGGTATTTTCTATAAGGTCGCCTGTGAGCTGTTCCAGCTTGGCCCTCGAGAGCTTCATAAGCATGTGCTTGGGCCCGGTTGCATCTGCTGTGACAAACGGCAGGTTTATCTCGGTCTCGGCAGCAGTCGAGAGTTCAATCTTGGCCCTTTCTGCAGCCTCTTTAAGCCTCTGTAATGCCATCTTGTCATGCTTGAGGTCAATGCCCTGATCTTTCCTGAACTCCTCAACCATCCAGTCAATAATCCTGATGTCAAAATCGTCGCCGCCGAGATATGTGTCGCCGTTTGTGGACTTGACCTCGATTACTCCCTGTCCAATCTCAAGTATTGATATATCGAACGTCCCGCCGCCTAAATCATAGACAGCTATTTTTTCCTCTTTCTTTTTGTCCATGCCGTAGGCCAGGGAAGCTGCTGTCGGCTCGTTTATTATCCTGAGGACATTGAGCCCGGCAATCTTCCCTGCGTCCTTCGTGGCCTGGCGCTGACTGTCATCAAAATAGGCAGGGACCGTTACAACAGCATCGGTAATGGTCTCTCCGAGATAATCCTCGGCTGCCTGTTT
>SCSY01000045.1 GCA_004298625.1 Nitrospirota bacterium
GAGGCGGGGATAGACCCGATGAGAAGGCCGGGGACTCTCAGCATCGAGGAATTTGCAAGACTGGCGGATCTGCTTTCGCAGACATTTGAAAAGGCAGAGGCGGGTTTCGGCAAATGGAAGGGCAGAGATAAAGATAGCGTAGACATCGTTAATGAAATGAGAAGCGACAAGGGCAGAAGATAGCCACAAAAAACGTCAGCCATTATCCTGATAGGAAATTATTGAGGATCCCTTGAGTTATTCGATTGCTCCCAAAAGGGCGCTATGAAAAAATTTGAAGTTATAGACATATCGGGCGATGTGGGCATGAAGGCGTTCGGGGCCACGGTCGAGGAAGCCTTTATTAATGAGGCTATGGGCATGTATAGTCTCATCACCGACATCGAAAGTATTAAAGCAGAAAAGAGCATCAGCATTTCAGTAGAGGGCAATTCCTTTGAAGGACTTCTCGTTTCATGGCTTAACGAACTAATATTTCAGTTTGATGCGTATGGATTTGTCGGGAGGAGAATTGATATCCAATCCCTAACCCCTAATCCCCAATCCCCATCGCTTAAAGCGATAATTTCAGGAGAAGAATTTGACACTGAAAGGCATGAGAGAAAATTATTGATAAAGGCGGCGACGTATCATAAACTCCGCATAGAAAAAACCGGAGACGTCTGGGAGATAGACGTTATCTTTGATATCTGATAGGATGTGATTATGCTTCCTGAGAAACTTAGAAGGATTGACGAGACAAGGATAGAAGTTCCCAAAGACTATAAGGCGGGGATGAGGGTCAACGGCGTTATCTATGTTGACGAGGTACTTGAACAGGAGCTTGAGACAGGCGCCATAGACCAGGTTGCGAACGTCGCTTCCCTGCCGGGTATTGTGAAAGCATCTATGGCAATGCCTGACATTCACACAGGTTATGGTTTTGCAATCGGAGGTGTTGCTGCGTTTGATCTGGAGGACGGCGTGGTTTCTCCCGGAGGCGTGGGTTATGACATCAACTGCGGGGTGCGCCTTTTAAGGAGCAGTCTTAAAAAAGAGGAAGTTGTTCCAAAACTTAAAGAGCTTGTTACAGTCTTGTATAATGAAATCCCTTCGGGCGTGGGCTCAAAAGGCAAGATACGGCTCATGCCTGACAGCGAAAGAAGATTGATGCTGAATGGCGCGCGGTGGGCTGTAGAAGAGGGATACGGAGAAATGTCAGATCTCGAAAGAATTGAATCGGGAGGATGCATTGACGGCGCAGACCCTGATCTCATAAGCAAGAAGGCTTATGAAAGGGGAAGGGCGCAGCAGGGGACGCTCGGCTCCGGCAATCACTTCCTCGAAGTCCAGCATGTGGATGAAATATACGATGAGAAGGTCGCAAATATGCTCGGTCTTTTCAAGGGGCAGGTGACGGTCATGATTCATACAGGGTCAAGGGGGTTCGGACATCAGGTCTGCACTGATTTTCTTGAGGTAATGGAGAGGGCCGTAAACAAGTATAAGATCGAGCTGCCTGACAGGGAGCTTGCTTGCGCGCCCTTCAACAGCCCTGAGGCCCAGGATTATCTTTCGGCTATGAAGGCTGCCGCAAATTACGCATGGGCGAACAGGCAGTGCATAATGCATTGGACCAGAGAGGCATTTCTGAAATTTTTTAATGCACCTCCGGGGGCGCTTGGGATGAGCCTCATATATGACGTGGCGCATAATATCGCAAAGGTAGAGGAGCATATTGTTGACGGCAGAAAAAGAAAGCTCATAGTGCACAGGAAAGGCGCTACAAGGGCCTTCCCCCCTGGACATCCCGAGTTGCCTGATGCATACAGGAGCATCGGACAGCCTGTGCTGATTCCCGGAGACATGGGAAGGGCATCCTTTGTCCTTATAGGCACTGAAAAGGCGATGAACGAAACATTCGGCTCTACATGCCACGGCGCAGGAAGGGTGATGTCAAGGCATCAGGCTATAAAAAGGGCTAAAGGCCGCGCAATCTGGCGCGAGCTTGAGGACAAGGGTATTATCGTCCGCTCTGCAGGAAGAGAGACTTTGGCAGAGGAGATGTCAGAGGCTTATAAGGATATTTCAAATGTTGTTGATGTTGTTCATAAGGCAGGCATATCGCGAAAGGTTGCAAGGTTGCGGCCTATGGGTGTGATTAAGGGATAGAAACGGGATGAACAGGAAATCAATACTTCTCGTAGAAGATGATGCGCTTATAAGAGAGACAACGAAACTTATTCTTGAAACAAAATATAATGTATTGGATGCGCAAGACTCTGCAGAAGCTACAGTAAAATTAAGAGAGAATATAGACCTTGCACTCATTGATTATATCCTGCCTGGCTACAATGGATTCGAATTATTGAAAGAGATCAGAAAGGTAAAGCCGATGCTGCCGGTAATAATAATGACAGGCTATGGCACGGAGCAGATCGCGATAAAGGCATTCAGGACTGGGGTAACCGACTATATAAAAAAGCCCTTAGATATTCTATACCTTATGAATAAAATATCCGAGCTGCTCGGAGAGGATGCGGATATTAAAGACATCGAGAACAAATATTTTAAGAGTATAGAAAACAGAGACGAGTTTATAATGGAAGGAATAGCAAAGTATATGGAAGAAAAGCATATGGAAGATATGCCGCGCGAAAAAATTTTAGATATTGCGATGATGAACAGAGATAAATTCTGCAAATTATTCAAAAAGAGATTTGGTCAACCCTTCACATCACATCTCCAGAACATCAGGTTAAAACATGCTGTTGAACTGCTTAAAAATCTCGATTTAAACATATCTGAGATAGCACGCTTTGTAGGCTTCGGCAGTGTTGTACATTTTGAACGGGTATTCAAGGGAGAATATGAATTATCCCCGCGAGAATACCGGAAAAAGTTGAAAAAAGAAAATTAATAGCTGCTTATGGCCGTATCCGCATCCTGACTAAATCTCTCCATATTGTAAAACCTAAACCTGCATTTATCAGGAATCTTTTTTTCTGACAAAGTGTTTAATAATTCTGACAAAATGTGTAGAAATCTTTTGAAACGATTAAGGATAATACAGCCTCACCCCAAAATTGGGACATTAATAACCTGGCGAAACCAGCGATTTCCTGGATTGAAAAATATGGAGGATGATATGGAAAAAGTCAAAATCAAGCCCTATGTCGGCACTAAAATGGTTCTGCTCGCCTTCAACTGGGAATCCGGAAAAGACAGAGCCGACTTTTTGGGCTTCGCAATCAAAAGATCTCCGGGGTATGGAAAGGCAAAAGAGAGCTGGTTGCCCAACAGGATCAGTTTTAACGGGCCTGTCAAGGGTAAGGAATTTCCTTCAAACAGGAGTCCGATTCAAAAATTTATGTGGTGGGACAACAGGGTTAATTATAGGGATAGGTCAATAAAATATACATATACGATTTATCCCGTTGCCGGCTCCAAAGACAAGCCGGAATTAATTGAAGATGCAAAGAGTTCAACAGTAGTCGGGTTATTGCCTGACGAATTCAACGGCGTTGGGACGTATTTCAATCGAGCAGTCGTCAGTTCTCAGGCATTTTCAAAAAAATTTCCCAAAGGCGTAACACGCAATAATAAACCTGAAGCATTGAAATGGCTTGCCGACGGCCTGGAACAGGTAGTCCCGAATTTTTTAAATAATTCGGATGCAGTGGAAGGGGCGATCTACCATTTAGAAGACAGGCACTGGATTATACCGGCGCTTGAGCATTATCAGGGATCCCTGTCCATGGTTTACGATAATGCTAAAGACAATGATGAAACAAACAGCTATGCCGTATCAAGACTTGGGGAAAAGGCCAATGTGCAATTATTGCCGAGGACACATGCAGCGATAATGCATAATAAATTTCTGGTCAGGATCAGCGGCAACCAAGCGACGGATATATTGATGGGTTCGGCGAATTTTACCACAGATGGATTATCGCAACAGGCCAACTATTTGCATACATTTGCCTGCCCTGAGCTCGCTGAGTATTACTTGACAAGAAAAAGGATTCTGGAAGATGATCCGCTAAAATCACTGATAGCAAAAGACGCGGGATGGTCCGGGGAGATTACATTTAATGGGCTGAAAATACGGGCATATTTTTCACCCGAGAAAAAACCTGGAAGAATCGCCATGTCTCCGATAATAGACGCAATTAAAAACGACGCAAAAGGTTCCGTGATCTTCTCCCTGTTCAGTCCAACCGACGCCGAGCTTAGGGATGCGATTTTTGAAGCCGCCGACCGGGGTTTAATGATGTTCGGTTTGATAAATAAGGTCGAT
>SCSY01000358.1 GCA_004298625.1 Nitrospirota bacterium
GAAACATTCCCTTTCATGCCAGTTTGCGCCCACCCATACAGGCATGACCGAGTCTATTGAAGCATCCTTTTCCGGCGCCTCTGCCTTCAGCCTTATTGCATGTCTGTGTTTCACCGAGTAGAGATGATATACAACCTCAAACCTTTTATCCTTCCTGCCGGAGTAATCAACTCCGCAGACGTCAATGAGGTAATCAAAATAAAGTTCAGGTTCATCGTGCAGGTATCTGCATATTTCGAGGATCCTGTCTTTTTTCAGGGTAACGGAGACCTGTCCCCTGAATTCCTTTATGCCAAGGACTTCCTCGGGAAATTTTTCTTTAAGTTTTTCTGCTATTTCTAACGGTTCCATTTTTTAAGTATCAAAGTGTCAGAGTATCACAGTATCAGAGTCTTTGACCCTTTGATACTTTGACCCTTTGACGCTTTTTACCTCCACCTGCTCCATCTGAAATGCTCGTTTTTTATCTTTTCCTGAAGTTTTATAATCCCATCGATAAAGGCCTCCGGCCTTGGAGGACACCCCGGTATATAAACATCTATAGGCAGGAAACTGTCGCAGCCCTGAACAGTGCTGTAGGTATTGAATATGCCGCCGCTGTTGGCGCAGCTTCCCACGGATATTACATATCTCGGCTCGGGCATCTGGTCGTAGACCCTTCTTACTACCTCAGACATCTTTTTTGTGACTGTCCCTGCGACAAACATGAAGTCCGACTGCCTTGGAGACCCCCTCGGGATAATGCCCATCCTATCCAGGTCGTTATGGCTTGCATAAGTTGCCATCATCTCGATAGCGCAGCAGGCCAGCCCGAATGTCATAGGCCAGAGAGACTGCCTCCTCCCCCAGTTTATAAGCTTGTCCATCGAGGTGATAATAATATTCGGAGACATTACTTTAATGCCCTCCTCAACCTCCACAAGCGACGGAGAGATAGTGGTAGTTATCAGTCCCATACAAATGCCTCCTTCTTCCACGCGTAAACATATCCGACGAGAAGTATTATGATGAAGATAATCATTTCAATAAAGGCATAAAGCCCGATCTTGTCAAACACAACAGCCCAGGGATAAAGGAAAACAGCTTCGACATCGAACACAACGAAGAGCATCGCGATGATATAGAATTTCACGGAGAACCTCATGCGCGGCTCCCCAACCGGAATGTTGCCGGATTCATAAGGCATGAGTTTTTCGGGATAGGGCCTTCTGATCCTGAATAGTTCGCCCATTATGAGGGCGCCCAACCCGAAGGCCGAAGCGACCATCAAAAATATAAGGACAGGCAAATAGTCTGA
>SCSY01000359.1 GCA_004298625.1 Nitrospirota bacterium
GCCAAGAGCAACTTCCTTGCCAACATGAGCCACGAGATCCGCACGCCGATGAATGCCATTATCGGTTTGTCCTACCTGTGTCTCAAAACGGAACTCGGTAGCAAGCAGCGCGATTATATTCAGAAAGTGAGCATTGCGGCCAACTCGCTGCTTGGCATCATCAACGATCTCCTTGATTTTTCCAAGATCGAGGCCGGCCGGCTCGAACTCGAATCCATCCGCTTCAATCTGGACGAAACCTTCAACAATGTTTCAACCCTCGTATCCCAGCGCGCGCTGGAGAAAAGCCTGAGTATCCTTTTTCACATCGATCCCGCCATTCCTCTCGGCTTGATCGGCGATCCCCTGCGGCTCAGCCAGATACTGGTCAATCTGGCGGGCAATGCCGTCAAATTTACCCAATACGGAGAAGTCGTCATCGCCTGCGAACTGATTTCCCGGAACGATGGCGAGGCCGTACTGCGTTTCAGCGTGCGGGATACGGGAATCGGTCTGGCGCCGAAACAATTGGCCAAACTGTTCCAGCCGTTTTCCCAAGCCGACAGCTCCACCACCCGGCATTTCGGCGGCACCGGCCTGGGATTGGCCATCTGCAAGCAATTGGTCGAAAAGATGGGAAGCAAAATCGAAGTCGAGAGCATACCGGGGCGAGGCAGCCTGTTCCACTTTACTGCCCGTTTCAAGACCTTTGACCGCGAGGCGCCGTCGCCATTGGACGCGCCCCGCGCAACTGAAATGCAACGCGCCCTGGAGGGCATCAGTCGTGCCCGGGTGCTGCTGGTCGAGGATAACGAATTCAACCAACAGGTTGCCCTGGGTCTGCTCGAGCAGGTGGGTATCCTGGCGGATGTGGCGAACAACGGCGTTGAGGCGCTACGCCGTATTGGTGAACGAACCTACGATGCGGTGCTGATGGACTTGCAAATGCCGCTGATGGATGGCTTTGAGGCCACCCGGAACATCCGGCAGGAACAGCGCTTCCGCGATTTGCCGATTATCGCGATGACGGCCAGCGTGATGTCGGGCGATCGCGAACTTTGTCTCGCTGCCGGCATGAACGATCATGTGGCCAAGCCTATCGACCCGGATGAACTGCTCCGCGCCTTGCTCCGGACGATCCCTCCGCTACCGCATC
>SCSY01000360.1 GCA_004298625.1 Nitrospirota bacterium
CAACTGGCCTGTACCGGCGCGGGTTTCCAGGCGAACAGGGGCAGGCGGTTGTAGGCGGTGTGCCCCGCGAGGTCGATCAAAATATCGATACCGTCGTCGCGTATCTGCTGCGCAAGGCTTGCGTCGGAAAGCCCTGCTACCGAATGCCAACCGTGGCAACTGGCCTTGAGCCGTTCGGTCAGCGCGTCGCCGCGAGCGTGGTTGGAGTAGGCGATCAGTTCCAGTTGAGCGGATGCGTTGGACGCCAACGCCGCCAATAGGCTTTCCAGAAAATAGCCCACCGGGTGATTGCGAAAATCTCCTGACACCAAGCCCACGCGCAAGCATCGGTCTGGTTCGGGAGTGTTGCGCCATGCCGTATACGGGCGGGCTTGGCGTGCCACCAGTTCGCCGAAGCGCCGGGCTTCGGCCAGTAACCTCGCGGCGGGCTGGTCGGCCAGATAGTTGTGGATGAACAGCAGGTTGCCCAGCGCCTTGGTGTAGCCGGGGTCGCTCTCCAACGCCCGGCGGTAGCTTGCCAGCGCGTCATCGAGCAGACCGAGGTCTTTCAGCACATTGCCCAGGTTGTTGTGCGCATCGGCGAAATCCGGCTTGATCTCCAGCGCCCGGCGGCAGCTTGCCGCTGCGTCATCGAGCAGCCCGCAATCTTTCAGCGCAACGCCCAGGTTGCTATGCGCCGCGGCAAAATCGGGTTTGATTTCCAGCGCGCGACGGTAGCTTGCCACCGCGCCATCGAGTCGCCCGAGATCTTGCAGCACATTGCCCAGATTGTAGTACGCATCGGCGAAGCTGGGTTCCATCTCCAGCGCCTTGGTGTAGCTCGCCAGCGCGACTTCGAGTTGCCCGAGGTCGCGTAGCGCATTGCCCAGGTTGTTGTGCGTATCGGCATCAGCGGGCAATAGTTCAGTAGCCCTTTGCAGCGCGGCCAGCGCATCCTTGCCCTGCATCTGCAGGGCTGCCCCCAGGCCTTTCCAGGCAAACCCGGATGTGGGATAGCGTTCGCAAGCCAGGCGCGCTTGGGCTTCCATCTCGGCATGGCGCCCGGCGTTGAACAGGGCGACGAGTTGGTCGCGTTCGGTCTGCGGTAATTCGGCTGAGGATGCATCAACCGAATTTATTGGCGATTGGGCGCTTTGAGGGCTATCCGTTG
>SCSY01000046.1 GCA_004298625.1 Nitrospirota bacterium
GATAAAGATTGCAGAGGGCGTGGCCTCTGTGCCTGTTGCCCAGCGCCCTTTTGTAGAGGCAGATATTCCCCTGATCGGACGCGGCGCCCTTGATTTCGGCTTTTTCAATACAGACCCGGACCCTGACGGCCCGGTGAGAAGGTCTAATCTTTTGATGCTTTATGACGGGAATATTTATCCCTCACTGGCATTAAAGGCGCTCAGGCATTACACAGGCCATGAGATTATCCTTGAGATAGAAGCATTCGGCGTTGCTTCTCTCAGGGTTGGGCCGATGTCAATACCTTCGGACGAGAGCGGAAGGCTTACCGTGAATTATTACGGCGGTGGCGGCGCTATAACAACTTTATCGGCAGTGGATGTGATAAAGAAGAGATTAAAAAAAGAAGAGCTTAAAGACAAGATTGTGTTTGTAGGGGCGACAGAGATAGGCATTTATGATATGAGGGCCACTCCTGTTGGGTCGGTATTCCCCGGCGTTGAGATACATGCAACGGTCGCGTCCAATGCGCTTCAAAACAGATTTATATTAAGGGACGGAAGGATAATTGCTGCCGAGATTTTATGCATGATACTGCTCCCAATAGCCCTGACATTGGCGCTCAGTCTGGCAAGGACCAGCTTTATAGGAATGATTGCCTTTATATTTGCGGCAGCCGGTTATGCTGTCTTGAATTATTCACTGTTCAATGTCTATTCCATAGATATGAGCCTTCTTTATCCGCTTTCGTCAACGGCAATAGCCTTTGTAAGCTCTGAGGCATACAGGAACCTCGTAGTCGAGAAAAAGAACCGTTATCTTAAAAAAGCCTTTTCGAGTTATGTATCGCCTGCGCTTGTTACAGAGATAATCAAGAATCCGGACAGGCTTGCGCTGGGAGGCGAGAAGAAGGAGATTACCGTGCTCTTTTCGGATATAAGGGGCTTTACAAGCATCTCGGAAAAACTTGCGCCTGATATGCTTGTCTTGCTTCTCAATGAATATCTGGGACCCATGACAAAGGTGGTCCTGAAAAATAACGGGACCCTCGATAAATATATCGGAGATGCGATAATGGCCATCTATAACGCGCCTCTGGATGTAACAGACCATCCTGAAAAGGCGTGCCGGACAGCGCTCGAGATGATGGCGGAATTAAAAGAGGTGGATGCCAGGTTTAAGGCAAAGGGTATGCCTTCTATAGACATAGGCATAGGCATAAACACAGGCCACGCAGTCGTCGGGAATATGGGAGCTGATATGAGATTCGATTATACTGCAATCGGCGATACGGTTAATCTGGCGTCGAGGCTTGAGGGACAGAACAAATATTACGGCACTCATATAATCCTGAGTGAGTTCACGGCAGAAAGAGTGAAAGGTAAGTTCCTGGTAAGGGAGATAGATCTTTTAAGGGTTGTCGGCAAGGAAAGGCCGGTCGCTGTTTTTGAATTGATGACAGACCAGAGTACCGTGTTGGCGGAGAAATTTTCCGCAGTGCTGAGTTCATACAGAACCGGAAATTTTCAGAATGCCCTTGAGACATTTACGAAACTGGCAGAGGAATATAATGACCCGGCTTCAAGGATTTACGCAGAGCGCTGCCGGGAATACCTCCAGACGCCTCCCCCCTCCGAATGGGACGGCGTGTATATATCGAGGAAAAAGTAGTTTTTCCTCGGAAGCCTTTGATTGACAGTTCGGGATTTTTCTGTTATTTTCAATTGATGAAAAAACTCTTTTTCTTTCTGTTCCTTTTTCCCCTTTTGAGCGGATATTCCTATGCCTTTGACATCAAGGGCCTCCAGCCTGTTGCTCCTTACGGAGTTTTTTCAACCTTCAGCGCAGACAGCCCGGAGAAGGGGAGATATGCCTTTGGGGTCGGGGCCGAGAAATCAAGAGAGCCGGACTTTTACAGGTATATATTCCAGTATGCTTATGGGATAACAGACCATCTGGAGCTTATTGCTACGGTCCCTTATGTTTATGAATGGCAGGATACTAAAACAGGTTTTGAGGATATTGCCGCAGGCATAAAGCACAGGTTGATTGATGAAGGCGGTTATACGCCTTCTATAGCTTATGTGATTAATACCTCTGTTACGGCAGGCGATAAAGATGAATTCAGCACGGACGGCAGGACCGGAGCCGGCCTTGTTTTCAGCAAGAGGCTTGGGCCTGTCAGCGGCCATGCAAATATATTTTATGAGAACCCTATTTCCGGAAAACTCAAGAATGAGTTAAGTTGTTCTGCGGGATTTGATTTTTCGGCTGCGCATAATTTCAAGATACTGGCAGAGATATACGGAAGAAAAAGCCATTATTCGGATAAGGTTGATCAGCTCGAGGGCAGGTTTGGATACAGGTTCCTGACTACGGATTATTTATATACAACTATCGGCGCGGGGATTGATTTTAAGAACAGGCAACCCGAATACAGGGTGCTGCTTTCGGTGACGGCGCTCTTCCCTATGGAAAAGAAAACGATAAAGAAGGTATATGAGGAGGACAAATAATGTTTAAACCAAGACTTTTAATATTAACAGCAGCAATCTTTTTATTCAGCGTTTCTTCTCTGTATGCATCTTCGTTCCCGACGTCTTTTGCAGACATCGTGAAAGAGAGGGCCGGGAGCGTTGTCAATATAAGCACCACGCAGGTAATCAGGCAGAAGGCGCCGAATTTTTTTCAGTTTTTCCCTGATTTTCCTTTTCAGGGGTTTGAGGGCGGGGAAAGAGAATTCAAGAGACAGTCTCTCGGTTCGGGTTTTATAGTGGACGGCAGCGGATATATCCTGACAAATAATCATGTGGTTGAAAATGCAGAGGACATCACCGTGACCTTATGGGATGAATCAGAGTATAAGGCAAAGATTAAGGGCAGGGACCCGAAGACGGACATAGCCCTTATTAAGATTGAGGCTGATAAGCCCCTGCCTGCAATTACACTCGGGGATTCGGATAAGCTCAGTGTCGGAGATTGGGTCATTGCGGTGGGCAATCCTTACGGCCTTGGTAATACCGTTACAGCCGGGATAGTCAGCGCAAAAAGCAGGTTTATAGGCTCGGGTCCTTATGATGATTTTATACAGACAGATGCAGCTATAAACCCAGGGAACTCAGGAGGGCCGCTTTTCAATATAAACGGGGAGGTTATCGGAATAAGTTCAGCGATAATCCCGATGGCACAGGGGATCGGTTTTGCTATTCCCGTTAATCTTGCAAAAGAGGTTATGCAGGCCCTTAAGACAAAGGGGCATGTCGAGAGGGGATGGCTTGGAGTTACGATACAGAAGATTACGCCTGAAATTGCCGAGAGCCTGAAGTTACCGGACAGGCATGGTGCGCTTGTAACGGATGTTGTTAAGGATTCGCCGGCAGATAAGGCAAAGATAAAAAGAAGAGACGTTATTATAGAATTTGCAGGGGAGAAGGTATCGGAGCACTCTTTGCCGAGACTTGTGGCGTCGCTGCCGATAGGCAAAGAGGTGGCGGTTAAGGTTATAAGAGACGGAAAGATTATCGCCCTGGCAGCAGTTATAAGCAAGCTGGATGAAGGTTCGCCCGAGACGCTTATTGCGGAGAAACTGGGATTTAAAACGAAGACGCTTAATCCCGAGATTGCTCCGCAGTTCGGGATTATGGACGGCGGAGGAATTCTTGTGACAGAGGTGATTCAAAGGGGCGCTGCCGGAAGCGAGGATATGCAGGTAAAGGATATTATTGTGGAGGCAAATGAAGGCAGGGTTAACTCAACAGAGGAACTGGCTTTAATTATCAGGGGGATAAAGCCGGCTGAAAGGCTTCTGCTCCTTGTCAAGCGCGGCAATAGTTACATATATCGCAGTTTAAGATTGCCTGACTCGTCGGATTTGCCGAAGTGAAAGTGATTAATGCTTGACATCGGCATACAGGAACTAATCGTAATATTTATAGTTGCGCTGCTGGTTTTTGGTCCGAAAAGACTTCCCGAACTTGGAAGGACCCTCGGAAAGATGATGGCAGAACTTAAAAAGGCGGTTTCCGGCGTAAAGGAGCAGATGGACTCTGAACTTTATAAGGCGGAATATCCGGCGCCGAAAGTGGGCGGCGAGTTATCGGCATCCGACGACAAGGCAGAGAGCGGTTCTGAATCCGCCGGGGATTCAAAGCCCGGCAAGGAGTGAGGCAAATGGAAGTCGGGAGCGACTCGCAGCCGGATGAGAAGATGCCGCTTACAGAGCACCTCGGCGAGCTCAGGAGAAGGATTCTTATATCTCTGACCGCATTGCTTGCAGCTTTTGCAGTTGCGTTTAATTATTCCGAAGAGATTTTTAAGGGCCTTATATTTCCGCTTAAATACAGCCTTTCATTTTCCATGCAGAATCCCTTTGTCCGCATTATCTCCCATGAAAAGATTGCTCAAGGCACGAAGCTTGTATTCTTAGCTCCTGCCGAGGCTTTCTGGATGAGCATGAAGGTTTCGTTTGTCGCTGGTTTGCTGCCGGCCTTGCCCATAATATTTTATCAGTTGTGGAAATTCATATCCCCGGGGCTTATGCCGAAGGAAAAAAAATACGCGCTTCCGTTTATTGTTTCGGCAACAGGTCTTTTCATGGTAGGCGCCGCCTTCTGTTTTTTTATAGTCCTGCCGTTTGCAATGGAATTTCTCCTTACTTACAAACTGGGAGATGTTTTAATGCCGATGCTGTCCGTGGGTCAGTATGTTGATTTCTGCCTGAAGTTCATACTTGCATTCGGTATTATTTTTGAGCTGCCCATAATTATTATTTTTTCTACGCGCATGGGGATAGTAACTCCGAAGACCCTTGCAAAAAACAGAAAATATGCCGTGCTGATCGCCTTTATTGTTGCTGCCGCGCTTACCCCGACGCCCGATGCGTTTAATCAGGTCCTGATGGCGGTCCCTATTATAATTCTTTATGAAGCAGGTATACTTATATCAAGGATATTTGTGAGGAAGAGGAGAGAAGATGCCGGTCAGTAGCATAAGGGGAAAGAGCCTGAAGGCTGTAACTTATGATATAGCAGACGGTTATATATCCGTTAACCCTTTGTTTTTGAAACCGATTGATATCGAGTCCCTTACAGGTCTTTATCATGAGATAATGAAGACACAGGTATTGGTCCGCGGAGAAAAATTTCCCACGAGCGACTCCGTTGCAATAAGAAATAGAAACGTAAAGCTTCAGAGGTTGTATTCCGCGCTGATGATTATCAGGAATTTTGCAAGAGAGCGAAGGATAATTCTTGTATAAATCCTCGCGCTGAAATAGCGCGGGATAAATTGACAGGGCTTCGCAATTGTGATATTTTTAAGTGTTATGGAACTGGTTGAAGACATAAAGGCCGCAAAGGATGTAGTCCATGCCCTTCTTAAGGCCAGGAAGACTTTCAGGATGTATCCTGAAACCAACCCGATGTATGAAAGAATAATAGAGGACGCTCATGCAAAGTTCAGGAGCTTTTTCGATTACAGGGATGAACTGACCTTTAAGATTAAACAGAATGAATTGTTCTGCGGTTCCGAGCAGGTATACCATAGCCCGCAAAAAGAAGATAACATCGCCCTTTTTTTCTTCAAGGACGGGCTGAGAGAACTGACCTTCAAAAAGGAATTTTCCCATAATGAACTCGAGGAGTTTTTAAAAATTCTTACGGTTGATTTTGACAAGGAAGTCGTAGATGATGATGTTGTTACGCTCTTGTGGGAGCGGGATTTTCATAATATCAGGTATGTAGTTGACGAGTCGTTTCTGACGGACGAAGAGGATTATGAAACCAGTGCCGTGGAAGAGGCAAAGGACAAGACAGCAGGGGAAGATGATCTGTCCAGGGCCTATGCCGACGCCTTTAAGGAGGAAGGCGTTAAGGAGCTTTCGATAGTCCCGCTGACAGACAAGGATTTGCATACATTGGTGAAGGAGCTTGAAAAAGACGCCTATAATAAGATGGACAAGCTTCTTTTAATTATCTTTGAAATGCTATATCAGGCCGAGAGCAAAGGCGACTATGAAGACGTAGTTCATTTCCTTAACGATGCGGTCGAATTTTCGATAAGGCATGGCGATCTGGCAACCGTGATAGGCATAATGAAAATGACAAGGGAGGTTATTGACGACCCATCCGTCTCGGATGAGGTTAAAAAATATCTTGGTTTGGTTTTTTCTTTCCTGGGTTCCGAAACCGAGATAAAGCTTCTCGGCGAGTTCCTCGACAGCGGGGTTGAGATAGAAGACAAGGTTTTAACCGAATATATAAGTTTCCTCGACAAAAATGCAATACAGCCGTTTATAACAATACTCGGGGAGCTTAAGACGATACCTGCAAGAAAGAATGTCATTAATGCGCTGATATTTCTCGGGAAAAAGGATATACAGAGCCTTGCAAAGGGGCTGTATGACTCCAGGTGGTATGTTGTCAGAAATATAATTTATATACTGGGGAAGATAGGGGATAAAAAGGCGGCTGATTATCTCGTTAAGACGGTAAGCCACAGTGATGTCAGAGTCAGGAAGGAGGTAATCAAGGCGCTCGGCGAGCTTGGAACCGCAGGCGTTCTACAGACCCTGAAGGAATGCCTTGACGACCCCGAGGCGCAGATAAGGACCTCCACGGCCCGGGCCCTGGGCAGTATTCATTCGGCGGCTGCAAAAAGCATAATACTCCAGCGGGTGGCGGATGCAAATTTTATGAAGAGCGATTTCAATGAAAAAAAGGAATTCTATGAGGTCCTCTCCCACTGGCCGGACAGCGATGTGATTGAATTCCTGATGAAGTCTCTGAAAAAGAAATCTTTTTTCAGGAGGGCGGTGAATGATGAAAACAGGGCCTGTGCGGCATATTGTTTGGGATTAATGGGCAGCAAAGATGCGCTGCCGCTGCTGTATAAGATACGGGATTCCAAGAATAAGTTCCTCAGAGAATATGCCTATACTGCAATCAAGAGGATAGAACATGACCGGTAAAGGTAAAGAAGAGGTTTTTGCAGGCGCAAAGGATATAATAAATCAGCTTGCGGTTATCATAAGGACCGCGGCTATCCATGACCCCGGCAATATCGCCGTCACAACGGCAGTTGACAAATTTCTTGCGCTTCTGAATCCCCTTATTGCGTCGGAAGGGGAATTGACGCTTGAGCTCGGCGGGGAATTTTTCTATATAAACGAAACCAGGATAAGATACCCTCTGGAGTATCTGCCGAATTTTGATTTTCTTGTAAGGGAATTTAAAAAAAGGGGCTTGGGCAGCATTGTTTTCAAGGATGTTATAAAGGCTGTAGACATGCAGACCTTTTTTAAGGCATTTATATCATCGGTTTTTTCCCAGACCCCATTTGAGACCTTCTCGGAAGATGTAGGCAATATCAGCAGTCTGAATATCGGTAAGTTAAGAAGAGTGAAGGATGAAGCAGAGGTCGGCGAGGTTGATATCAGAAGAGAGGTAAAAAAGTCGTATTTTAACGCTGTTTCATATACAAAAGGCGTTATAAATAAAATAAAATCAGGAGAAAAAGTAGGCATAAAAAAGGCCAAGAGAGTTGTAGAGGGCATGGTGGATCTGATACTGGAACAGGAGCAACTGCTCGTCGGCATGACGGCTATCAAAGATTATGACGAGTATACCTATCACCATTCGGTCAATGTCAGCATCTTGTCCGTTGCGCTGGGGCAGAGACTTGGCCTGAGCAAAAAGGTCCTGACGGAAATCGGCCTGGTCGCCTTATTTCATGACATCGGCAAGATAGAAATACCCAATGAGATACTTAATAAACCCACCAGCTTTACCGATGATGAGTGGAGCATAATGAAAAGGCATCCCTTCTGGGGCGTGCGGGCCATATTGAGGCAAAGAGGTTTTGACGCCATGTCAATGAGGTCTGCTATTGTGGCATTTGAGCATCACATGAACTTTGACTTTTCAGGTTATCCGAGAACCAGAAAACGGTTTGAACTGGATTTTTATTCAAAGATTATAAGCCTTGCAGACCAGTATGACGGCATGACGTCCTCAAGAGTGTATTCGAGGATACCCATGTCGCCCGACAGGGCTTTAAGCCTTATGATGGAGAGAGCAGGGAAACAGCTTGACCCCATCCTTTTTAAATTTTTTATCAATATGATCGGGGTGTTCCCTGTCGGGACTCTTGTCATGCTCGATACAAAAGAACTGGGGTTGGTCTATCAAAGCGAGGCCATGTTTTTAGACAGGCCCAAGGTCCTTGTCATCATTAACGGCAAAGGGGAAAAGGTGGACAGTTATATCGTGGACCTTACGGAAAAAGCTCCAGGCGGTAATTTTCTCAGAACCATCGTTAAGACCATGGACCCCAACAAGTATAAGATTAACCTTGCCGAATATCTGCTTTAAAATCTCCGGCCCTTTCGCCTAACGCGTATATTTTTTTTAATCTTGACATCTTTTTTGAAAGTGCTATGCTTGATGTAAATAAGGCTATTATCTTTTAATCAGGGAGGTGATGCCGTGAAGATAAAGAAGATGGTGAAAAAGAGCGCAATGACATGCAAATGCAAAAGTTCGTGTTAAGGTGAAATATATTCTATGACTCAGCGCCTTTTGTTGAAGGAGGTGAATAAAATGAGAATCTTTAGAGTGATGTTATTGCTCCTTATAATCCTCGGGTTGACTTTTTCGGTTGCTTTTGCAAAAAAGCATCTTCCCGAAGAACGCGGTAAAACCCTCTTTAACGACGCCAAGTCTTTCGGAGGCTCAAAGGCTTGCAACGAATGTCATCCCAACGGCAAGGGTCTGGAAAAAGCCGGCGACAAGAAGGTGTTTAACATTATGGGCATGACCCAGAAAAGTCTTGAGGAGGCTGTTAATGTTTGCATAGTAAATGCCAACAAGGGCAAGGCCCTTGACGTAAAATCAGAACAGATGAAAGATATGGCAGCCTACATCAAGTCCTTAAAGAAGATGCCGGACAAGAAAGCCGCCGGCTATTAAAATCCATGAAGGGGAGGCTTCAGCAACCTCCCCTTACATTTTTGGAGGTAATGGATGCCTGTATTTTTTCTTAAGTCGCTGCTGTCTATCCTGACGCTTGCCTTGACTTTTATCGCCATGTTTACGATGTTTGAAGTATTCGGCCGGCAGGAGAAAAGATATAATATCGAAAAACTGAAAAAAATTCACAGGGCAAATGGAGTCCTGTATATACTGCTTTTTATTTTTATAGCGTATTTCTGTATTGTTTTTATTTTAAATACTAGGGCAGAGCCTTCGCCCCGCGCAGCGTTTCATGCCGTATTTGCCCTTGCTGTGATTGCGCTTCTTGCTCTGAAAATATCCTTTGTAATGGTATACAGGCAGTTTTACGGCAAGGTTCAGGCAATAGGCATGACGGTTGCTCTCCTCAGTCTTGGCATGGTCGGCGCCTCAGGAGGATATTATCTGCTTATCACAAAATTCGGGACCGAGAAAATCTCCGGGGCAAAATTAGGAGAAACTACCGAGAAAAAAATTACGGTTAAGACGGATATGGAGAGCATAAAGAGAGGCAGGGAACTTTACGAATCAAAGTGCTATTTTTGCCATGACGCATACAGCAATAAAACAGAGGTGGGGCCGGGACACAAGGGAATTTTAAAGAATCCGTTTCTTCCAGTAAGCAAGAGACCTGCTACGCCTGAGAATGCCGCAAATCAGCTAAGAAATCCGTATAAGGATATGCCGTCTTTTGCATATCTGGCAGACGGGCAGGTGGCCGATATAATCGCATTTTTGAATACACTCTGATTAACAGACAGGAGGGTTTGACGTGAGACATCTGAAAATCTTGATTTTGTTTTTGGCTTTGGCGGCTGTCGGCTATGCCGCAGAGGTGAAAGAGAAGAAAGAATTTAGAGCTGTTATTGATAAAGACGGTGTTCAGAGGGTTGAGGTTATCGGAGGAGAATATTTCTTTGAGCCCGGCCACATTATAGTTAAGGTAAATGTTCCCGTGGAATTAACGGTCAGGAAGAAACCCGGGATAGTGCCTCACGATATAGCAATCGAGTCCCCTGATGCAGGCATAAATTTCAAACAGGATATCAGCAAGGAGCCGAAGGTAATCAAATTTACTCCGAAAAAGGCAGGAAAATATCCCATTTATTGCAGCAAAAAACTCCTGTTTTTTAAAAGCCACAGGGAAAGAGGCATGGAAGGCGTGCTTGAGGTTATAGAGTGAAGCTGTATCTTTGGTGTAGATAAAAACCGATATGCCGCGCGATATACCCGTAGGGAATGATAACCTTCTCATCACCTTTGACCAGGACTATTGCCTGCGGGATATATATTATCCCTGCGTAGGCAAGGAAAATCATACTGACGGACACAAGTTCAGGTTCGGCGTCTGGGCAGACGGAAAGTTTGCGTGGATAAACAGGGAGTGGAATTTAAGCCTTGAATATGCGCAGGAGAGTCTGCTTACACATGTAACATTGTTTCACGAGAACCTCGATGTAAGCCTGCACTGCAATGACATTGTAGATTACAGTGAAAATATCTATGTCAAAAAGATACTCCTTAAGAACCTTTTGGATAAGGAAACGGAATTCCGCCTTTTTTTCCATCACGACTTTCATATACTCGAATCCGCAACAGGCGACACAGCATATTATGACCCTGATGAAAAGGCCATCATACATTACAAAGGAAAACGTTATTTTCTTATGAGCGGCATAAGGAATAATATTCAGGGAATAGACCAGTATGCGGCAGGGATAAAGGAATTTCACGGTCTGGAAGGCACATGGAAGGATGCCGAAGACGGCAGACTCGAAGGAAGCTCCATTGCCCAGGGCTCTGTGGATTCGACCCTGGCTTTTACTGTTAAAGTAAAGTCGAAGGGGGAGGCAACGGTATATTATTGGATATGTGTTGGGGAAAATTATGCAGAAGTAAGCCGCCTGAACAAGATGATTATCGGGCACGGAGTTGAGCATTTCATCAGGCGCACCGACAATTACTGGAGGGCCTGGGTGAACAAGGAAGGATTCGAGCTTGCGCAACTGCCGGAAAATGTGCGGGCTCTTTATAAGAAAAGCCTGCTCATACTCAGGACCAATATAGATTCCACCGGATGCATAATCGCAGGGAATGATTCCGATGTTCAGCACTTTGCGCGGGATACATACAGCTATATGTGGCCGAGGGACGGGGCGCTTACTGCATACGCGCTCGATATGGCGGGCTATCACGGATTAACGCGACAATTTTTTGATTTCTGCCTCGAGATAATAAGCAAGGGCAAGGAATCCGTGGGTTACTTCCTCCACAAATATAATCCCGACGGCTCTCTCGGAAGTTCCTGGCATCCGTGGATTAGCGATAACAAAAAGCTCCTTCCCATTCAGGAAGACGGCACAGCCCTTATCCTCTGGGCCTTATGGTCTCACTTCGATAAATTCAGGGATATAGAATTTGCCGTCAAGCAGTATGAAAATCTGGTGATCCGCTGCGGGGACTTCCTGGCGTCATACAGAGACGGAAGGACAGGACTGCCATTGCCATCGTATGATCTCTGGGAAGAAAAATGGGGGATACATACATTTACTGTTTCGGCTGTATACGCGGGTCTTAAGGCTGCTGAAAATTTCACGAATTTCTTCGGGGATGTGAAGAGAAGCAAAATATACAATAAAGCTGCAGGGGAAATTAAAGAGGCAATGGGTAAATATCTTTACAGTAAAGAGCATGAAAGATTCCTGAAAACGATAATTCCGGAAGGGGACAACTCTTTTAAACCAGACAACGCTATTGACGCAAGCATATACGCTCCGTTTTACTTCGGGGCATTTGAAGCCATGGATGAAAAGGTTGTAAATACCATGAATGCCGTAAAGGAACAGCTATGGGTGAAGACGAGTGTCGGCGGCATAGCAAGATATCCTGGCGACAGTTATCACAGGGTAACGGAAGATATCCAAAACGTGCCGGGCAACCCGTGGTTTATATGCACACTCTGGCTTGCCCAGTGGTATATCGCTAAGGCAAAGAGCATGGAAGAGCTTAACGAGGCTATCCCTATCCTTGAGTGGGTTGCCTCAAGGGCGTTGCCTTCGGGTGTGCTCGCAGAGCAGGTTCATCCCTTTACGAATCAGCCTTTGTCTGTCTCACCGCTTACCTGGAGCCATGCGGCATTTGTTACGGCAGCGCTTGAATATCTGAACAAGCTTGAGGAGATAGATATCTGCCCTATGTGCGGAAGTCCCATGCGCAGCTATGACCCGAGGGAAAAACACAGCCATAAAAAGGAGTGATTCATGTCAAAGGTCGAAGACAATTACGAGAATGAAACAATCTGCATCAAGTTCTGCGGGACATGTCCGACATATCCGGGCGTTAAGGGAGAGTTGCTGTTTTGCGCCAGGGGTAAAAGCCATTCGCCAAAACAGAAATCAGGATGCAATTGCGGCCTCTGCGATATTTGGAACAAATATGACTTGTCCCGGTTTTATTATTGCATCGAAGGCGAAGCGGAATAAACCTGGTGTGGAGAGTATGCAAAAAAAACTTGCAGACCGCATTTTTTTGTGATAAAAGATAATTAGGAGCAGCAGGACATCGGAGAAAATATTTTTGGGAAGGGGGTGATGCAGGATGAAAAAGCCGTTGAGCAAAAAAGTGGCTCTCAGGGAGGCAGCCTTCTGGGCTGGCGCCAAACTGGCAGCCGGACAAAATCCTGGCAAGGTATGCCACAAGTGAAAGGGCTGAAAGAGCTAAAAGTTGCTGGTCCAGCAACGAAAAGAGCCTGGAGTTGTCAGGGAATACGTATTTAAGGCAGGGCATAATAAAATAATGCCCTGCCAAACTTATTTATAGAAATTATGTCAATCAACACTGAACATGACTTTTTTATTCAATTGCATCTGACTGAGAAATGCAACCTCAGGTGCAGGCATTGTTATCAAACCGGCAGGAAATCCGATGAGATGCATTTCTCCGAGATAAAAGAACTGACAACCGAGGTTTCAGACATGCTGAAGGCATGGCAGGAGACCTATGATATTAAATTTTCTCCGAGCTTTAATATAACCGGCGGAGAACCCTTCATGAGAGGGGATCTCTTTGAGATAATCTCTGAAATCAGCAATCAGGGCTTTGAAATATATCTTCTTTCCAACGGCATCCTTATAAACAAGCAAAGAGCCGAAAAGCTCTCAGAACTTGGAGTAAAAGGAGTTCAGGTAAGCATAGAAGGTCCTGAGAAGATACATGATTCGATAAGGGGAAGAAACAGTTTTGCATCCTCCATTAAAGGTGTCCTGTATCTTCTTGATTCAGGAATAAGGGTTACTTTGAATGTTACATTGTCTAAGATAAATGCAGGCTATTTTATGGAATTGGTAACATTGGCATCAGCGCTTGGAGTTCAAAAACTTGGATTTTCGAGGCTTGTCCCTTCGGGCAGGGGATCAGGATTATTAAGTAAGATGCTGGAAAAAGAAAAAATAAAGGATATTTACGAGGAAATATTTTCTTTGAATAGTTATATTCCCGAGATTGTCACGGGAGACCCCGTTGCATCACAAATGTCCTCAAGCCCAGGCAAGTACGCGGGAGAGGTCCCTTCAGGCGGATGCGCGGCAGGTGTTTCAGGATTAACGATCCTTCCGGACGGGACGGTTACCCCCTGCAGGCGAATGCCGGTTCCAATCGGCAATGTAAGAAGGGACTCCTTAAGAGAGCTATGGGCAACATCGGAAGTCCTGGAAATGTTGAGAGACAAAAAAAGTTACAACGGCAGATGCGGCAAATGTGAAAGATGGGCAAATTGCAGGGGGTGCAGGGCGATAGCTTATGCCCATTCACAATCAAAAGGCAAAAATGATTTTCTTGCTGAAGACCCACAGTGTTTTATAGGGGCATAATCCTATATATTTTGTCATCGCCGGGTCTTGGGCTTCCGCGACCGTCCCTGTTATTCGTGAGAAAATAAAGAAATCCGTCAGGGCCTTCGACAACATCCCTTATCCTTCCGTATTTTCCATCCTTATAATTTTCCGCAAACCATCTCTCAATCTTTATTACTTTATAATTTCCGTCTTCTCTTTTCAATCTTATTCTTATAAGAGACTCGCTTTTAAGTGTCGCAACAAAAAGGTCTCCTTTCAGATGATTGATTTTGTCGCATTTATAAAACGCGATTCCCGACGGCGGCGTTGTTTTTTTCCATGAAATTAACGGATCAATATACGGACTTTTTCCTGGCGCGCCGACGGCTTCAGGCCATCCGTAGTTGCCGCCTTTTTTGATAATGTTTATTTCATCGTTTGCAAAGAGCAGGTATTCGCCTGAGGGGCCGTGCTCGGATGAAAAAAGAACCCCGTCCTGATTCCATGCAATCCCCTGGGGATTTCTATGACCGTATGAATATATTGGAGAACCCTTGAACGGATTGTCAGGGGGAATTCCACCTTCTGCCGTTATTCTTAAAATCTTTCCTCCGAGAGAATTTAATCTCTGCGCGAGTTCTGATTTGAAGGTCTCGCCTGTTGTAATATAAAGCATCCCGTCAGGCCCGAATGCAATCCTTCCACCGTCATGATTGCTGCCTCCTGGAATTCCGTCAATTATTATCTTATCAAAGACAGCCTTATCTCCGAGGTCTTTAAGCCTTATTACCCGGTTATAAAGATAATCTTCTTTTTCGTATGTATGCATTGCGTATATGAACGGCTTTTCAGGAAATTCAGGGTGCAATGCAAGTCCCATAAGCCCTCCCTCTCCGATATGCGCGACATCTATAATTGCATAAGGTTTTTGCTGAAGTTTTCCTTTGATTATCAGTCTGATGCGTCCCGCTCTTTCACTGACCAATGCCCTGCCGTCTGGAAGAAAGACCAATGACCATGGGATTTCAAGGTTTTCTATCCATTTTTCGACCCTTACAGCATCGCCGTCCCTGAGAAATACATCCTTAACAGCCTGAGGCGCACCTCCAACCGAAGGGAAGCAGAACGCAGGCTGAACAAATGCAGGCCACCACAAAGATGCTATTAACAAAATGCTTATGCTTGATTTTATTCTTCTCATGTTAAATTTCTACCATATTTGTTTCTTCGGTGCAAATTATTTATTTTTTTTTGCGAGTAGCGCGGCGAAAGATAATCTGATAGAATTTAATTGCCATGTTATTTAAAGACAGGAGTGAAGCTGCATTAAAACTTGCATCTAAGCTGATGCATTATAAAGGCAGGGCCGATGTTATAGTTCTGGCGCTTCCGCGGGGCGGTGTTGTGACAGGGTATGAGATATCAAAGGCGCTTAATTGTCAGCTCGACATCATAATAATAAGGAAGATCGGCTTCCCGGGACAGCCTGAATTGGCAGTAGGGGCAGTATCCGAAACAGGCTCAGTTGTCCTTAATGAAGATATTGTCTCTTCTTACAGAATACCGCAAGACTATATTGATTCGGAGATAAAAAAACAGGAAGAAGAGATAGCGAGAAGGAGAGTTCTCTATAGAGAAGGAAAAGGGATTCCTGCTCTAAATGGGAAAATTATTATTCTCGTAGATGACGGGATTGCCACCGGAGCGACGATGAAGGCGGCCATAGCTGCTTTAAAAAAAGAAAAGATAAAGCAGCTCGTTGTAGCCGTGCCTGTTGCAGCTCCTGATTCCGCGGAGGATATTAAGGCTATGGTTGATAAATGGATATGCCTTGATACACCGCATTACTTCTCCTCTGTCGGCAGTTTCTATCAGGATTTCTTACAGGTAGGAGATGACGAAGTCGTGAAACTCTTAAAAGACAGGTCAAAATAAAACATGAAAATTTCAGAGAAGCAGATAACTATTCCAATAGACTCTGTCAGGCTCGATGGAACTCTTGTAATTCCCGAAGGGGCTTCTGCAATGGTTGTATTTGCGCATGGAAGCGGAAGCAGCAGGCATAGTCCGAGAAATAAATTTGTAGCAGGGGTTCTGCAAAAATCGGGCATAGGCACTCTTCTATTCGACCTTCTTACGAGACAGGAAGATGCTGTTTATGAAAACCGCTTTGACATCCCGCTCCTTACCGATAGGCTTAAAGGAGCGACCGTATGGCTTAAAAGTCAGCCCTCAACCAAACATTTGAATATCGGCTATTTCGGCGCAAGCACAGGAACGGCATCGGCCATTCGGGCAGCCGCAGATCCCAGGCTGAATATAAAGGCGATTGTCTCGCGCGGCGGTCGTCCTGATCTCGCAGAAGAAGCGCTTTCCATTATTAAGACGCCGACTCTTCTTATCGTGGGCGGGCTCGATGATGTTGTCATTCAGCTCAATAAAAAGGCATTCGCAATGATTAAGTCGGAAAAGGAATTGAGCATAATTCCGGGTGCGACGCATTTATTTGAAGAGCAGGGCAAGCTCGAAGAAGCGGCTCGGCTTGCCGCTGATTGGTTTAAGCGATACCTTTAATTTATAAACAATGGGCGAGCTCATCGAAGATATAAAATTACGGGGAAAGTCTTTTGTATTCAGGGACAGGGCAGAGGCAGGAAAACTGCTTGCCGAAATGCTCTCTGATTATGAGTCTTCGGATACAATTATTCTGGCAATACCGGCAGGCGGCGTTCCTGTTGCTTATGAGATAGCAAGAAGGCTTAAGCTTTTGATGGATGTGCTTATCGTAAGAAAAATCCAGATACCCGGCAATACAGAGGCAGGCTTTGGGGCCATGGGGCCTGACGGAGAAGTGATATTCAATCAGAGTCTTATGCGGACGCTCAGACTTACGAAAGAAGAAATTCTACAGCAGGTGGATAAAACGAGAAAAGTCCTCGAGGCAAGGGACAGGTTATATAGGGGAGGCAGACAATTCCCCGAGCTCTCAGGTAAAGACGTCATCCTTGTTGATGACGGACTTGCCTCCGGGTATACAACGTCGGCGGCTGTCGGATACGCAGAAAAGAGAAACGCTAAAAGAATTATTGCGGCAGTTCCGACTGCTTCCGACAGCTCAATAAATCTTATCCTGCCTTTGGTGGACAAACTTTATTGCCTGAACATAAGGGGCTATCCTTTTGCAGTTGCCGAGGCTTATGAAAAGTGGTACGACTTAAGCGATGAAGAAGTCAGTTCTTTGCTTAGAGATGTTCGGGGAAAATAAATTCAGATATTCCTCGATGGACAGATATCGTATAGTACGCATTCTTTATGGATAGGCTTTTTCGCCTGGCATATCTTTCTTCCGTGGAATATCAAAAGATGAGAAATATTCCCCCATTCCTCTTTTGGGGTTATTTCCATTAAATCTCTTTCAATCTTGACCGGGTCGTCATTTTTCGTGAGCCGCAGCCTGTTGGAAAGCCTTCTTACATGGGTGTCAACGGCAATCCCGGCATTAATGCCATAGGCATTTGAGAGTATAATATTGGCGGTCTTGCGCGCAACCCCGGGGAGCGTTATCAATTCTTCCATGGTCTTCGGGACCTTTGAGTCGAATTTCCCGATTATCATTTTTGCCGAGGCCTGAATATTTTTTGCCTTGTTGTTATAGAAGTTTATAGAGCTTATATCCTTTCTGAGCGTCTCTATCGGCGTGTCGGCATAGTCTTCCACAGAGCCGTATTTTTTAAAAAGCGCGCCTGTAACCCTGTTGACATGCACATCCGTTGTCTGCGCCGAAAGCACGGTTGCAACAAGGAGTTCAAAGGGATTTCTGAAATAAAGCGTTGTCATCGGCTCAGGATATTCTTTTTTCAACCTCTTCAATATCTCCGGCAACTTTTCCTTTGCACTCATAAGTCCCCCTGATGCTAAAGATCAAGCAGTCTTTTTTTAAGATCAATTGCCGCAACAGCGCCTTCTCCTGCCGCGATAACTGCCTGGTCGTTGCCCTGATTCAGGGGCCCGACTATATAGAGCCCGCTCAGGGA
>SCSY01000361.1 GCA_004298625.1 Nitrospirota bacterium
TCTTGCGATTTTGTAACTACTCAGGTACAACATAATGTGGTTTTGCTTATCTGTCTGCACAGCATCTAGTGTTTTAATGCCTAAAAAATGATCAAAAATCGCCGATTTTATGTAATTTTTGACAATGCAAAATATGCAATTCTTTTTAATTCATGATGTTACAAGGTTTCTACCTACCTGAGTAGTTACGCGATTTTTTGGAAATGACCGGACTATTGAGCGCTACGCCGACGGTTTGGAGCAGGCAATTTGCCTATCAAGTGAAACGTTTCTGTCCGGGCGTGTTAACGTTGAGTGGCGAAGCTGTGCTTACGCCCAGTAGAATGTCTTCGAAGTTTAAAGCGAATCGGAATTCTTATGCGCCTACTATTAGTTGAAGACGATACTCTGCTGGGTGATGGCGTGCGCGCCGGCTTACGCCAAGCCGGGTACACGGTGGATTGGTGCAAGGAAGGGCGCGCTGCGCAACGAGCGCTCGAAAGCGAGTCCTATGCGTTGATGGTGTTGGATCTCGGATTGCCGCAGCTTTCCGGCCTGGATTTGTTGGCGTGGCTGCGACAAAAGGGAGAGAGTTTGCCGGTACTGATACTTACCGCGCGCGATACTGTGGCCGACCGGGTCAAGGGGCTGGACAGCGGTGCTGACGACTACCTGATCAAGCCATTCGACCTGGAAGAGTTGACTGCGCGGATTCGCGCCTTGTTGCGGCGACACGGTGGGCGCGCCGCGCCGCTGATCTCTCGCGACAAGCTGACGCTGGACCCGGCAGCGCATGTGGTTACGCTGGACAATCAACCGGTTGATCTGGCTCCGCGTGAATTTGCCATCCTGCAAGCACTGCTGGAAAATGCCGGTCGCGTATTGTCGCGTGAACGACTGGAACAAATCCTATACGGCTGGGGAGAAGAAGTTGAGAGCAATGCTGTTGAAGTTCACATTCACCATTTGCGCCGCAAGCTGGGCGCCACGCTGATTCGGACCATACGCGGCGTTGGTTATGTGATAGAAAAGCCGGAAAATCCCTCATGAAATATTTCCTGCATCTGCGAGCGCCTCCCTCGTTGCGTGTACGGCTCTTGCTGTTGCTGCTTTCCGCAACTTTATTGCTGTGGTGTATCGCCGCCGTCTTGAGCTATTTTGAAGCGCGCCATGAAATCGAAG
>SCSY01000047.1 GCA_004298625.1 Nitrospirota bacterium
ATTACGCCAGCATGTTCGAGCGCCGGTTGACAAGTGACAAATGACGAATTAGTGTCAGGGTCATTGAGACTTTGACGCTCTGACACTAACCCCTGACCCCCAACCCCTAACCCCTGATTTATTAATCCCGCATCTTCTGCTGCCATCAACGATGCTGCGACGGCATACTGCACAAACAGGTCCAGATGCAAAATCTCTTTTTGAGATAAATACACAGAGGCGTCAAATGCTTTTAATTCACCTGCAACTTTCCACTTTATAGCAGAGGCATCAAATCTTGTTATAGGAGCTATGCCCGACACCCCTTTCTTTGCCGCCTCCCATGAGGCCTCAAAAGAATTGCCCAATGGACTGACAGCTCCTATTCCTGTTATCACGACCTTTTTCATTGTCAACTATGATAACACAACATGGTTTACAATGAGTCGTTCACGCAAGCTCAGGTGAGTTTCATTATTCATGACTTAATTGACAAATTTACTACCCTTTACAGTTATTTTATGTTATTCTTTGTAAACCGTCTGTATAGAGGAGCAAATGCCAGGGGAGATTTTAAGAAAAAGGCGTGAGGAATCAGGGCAAGACCTCAAAAAGATCGCCCATACGCTTAAGATAAGATACGACTACCTGAAGGCGATCGAAGACGAGGAATTTGAAAAGCTTCCTGTAGAGGTTTACGTAAAAGGTTATATAAGGGACTACGCCAAATTCCTGAAGATTGACCCTGAAATCATTTTAAAGGCATACAGCCTGAAAACATCGCCTCCTGTTCCTGAAAAAACACCGCCTGTTGCCTCTGCTATAAAAACCAAAAAAACTGCAATTAAATACTTTCCGGTCGTAATCATATTTTTGGCCATAGCTGTTGCGTATATCCTTTCTTCGTTAAATTCTACCCCTAAGAAACAAATAATCGCTCCCACGGAAAAACCTGCGCCAACAGTTCAGCAGGCACAACCGGTTCAGGAAAAAGAAAAAACTCCGGAAGTTGCTGTAAAAGAGGGAAAAACCATGCCTCCTTCCCCCCAAAAAAGTGAGGGGAAACCCGGGGAAGAACATACACTCGAGATATCCGTTACAGATACAACATGGCTGCTCATGAAAATAGACGATGCTGAATCAAAAGACATGCTGCTTAATCCCGGTGAGTCGCTCAAATTTTCAGCAAAGCAGGGTTTCTCATTAAAGATCGGAAACGCGGGCGGAATCAGATTAATATTTGACGGAAAAGATATGGGGATCCCCGGAGAAAAAGACAAGGTCCTGAATCTAAATCTTCCTGCTGATAAAACTGCAAATCCGGAAACACCTCGTTCTGAATAGACCGGCTGATTTTCAATGCAATAAGATATTCATGAAAAAGAAATTTTTTATAATAATATCTTTTTTCACCCTTGTTGTTCTTGCCGTCTCGTATGGCTTTGCATCGGATCCATACCTTCAGAAGCGCCAATTGATGGTTGAACGCGATATCAGGGATAGAGGGATAAAAGATAAAAAAGTCCTTGAGGCCATGATGAAAATCCCGCGCCATTTATTTGTAGACACAAATCTTAGAGACAGGGCTTATGAAGACCACCCATTGCCCATAGGCGAGGGACAGACAATATCTCAACCTTATGTCGTTGCTCTGATGACAGAGGCTTTGAAACTCAGGCCAACAGACAGGGTGTTGGAAATAGGAACGGGTTCAGGATATCAGGCTGCGGTCCTGGCCGAGATGGTGAAAGAGGTATTCACAATAGAGATACGCAAATCCCTCGCTGACAAGGCGGATAAAAGACTCAAAGACCTCGGTTACGGGAATATAAAAGTAAAATATGCCGATGGTTATTTTGGATGGGGAGAATTTGGACCCTTTGATGCAATAATCATAACTGCTTCGGTAAACCACATACCTCCGCCTTTGATTAAGCAGCTGAAAGAAGGCGGAAGGCTGATCCTCCCGCTCGGCAGCACGGTTTATTACCAGACGCTGACCCTTGCTACAAAGAAAAAAGGCGAGATCGAGCTGGAA
>SCSY01000005.1 GCA_004298625.1 Nitrospirota bacterium
GAATGAATAACAAAATATTTGCTTCAAAATATAGACTGCAACTTCCAGATACAGATGTCTTAAAAGCAGAAGTAGAACATGAAAGGCAGAGACTTGTTGAGATGAAAATAGTTGGAAAAAATCCCTAATAGCATTTTAATATTTGTCATCAATAAGTTATTATTTAAAGGTAAAAATGGAAAAGACCAAAAAACAACTCGAAAAAGTCGCCAAGAGCATAAAACTCCTCATCCTTGATGTTGACGGCGTTTTAACGGACGGCAGCATCATCCTCGACAACGAAGGGAATGAATTCAAGTCATTCCATGTGCGCGACGGGCATGGGATAAAGATGCTTGTCAGGGCGGGAATTACGGTCGCAATCATTACCGGAAGACAGTCAAAAGTGGTCGAGAGAAGGGCGCAGGAACTCGGCATCGCAGAAGTCTTTCAGAGATGCCATGACAAACGGGTTGCCTATAAGCAGCTCGTTGAAAAATATTCGGTTAAAGATGATGAGGTAGCCTATATAGGTGACGATATAGTAGATATATGCCTTCTGAAAAAGGTAGGTCTTTCAGTGGCTGTTGCGGAAGCCGAAGATGAAGTTAAGGATGCCGCAATGATGATAACAAAACATAGGGGGGGAAGAGGGGCGGTCAGGGAGGTATGCGATTTTCTTCTTAAGGCAAAGGGGCTCTGGAAGGGCATCATAGATGAGTACTCCAAGACTTAATCTCCCAACAGTTCTTACCTTAAGCAGGATTATCCTTATCCCTGTATTTATCACTGTCGTTTACCGGCATCCGGTCTGGGGCGCAATAGTATTCGGCCTTGCTGCCATAACGGATTTTCTTGACGGTTACTTTGCGAGGCGTTCCGGCCAGGTAACTAAATTCGGCGTTATTCTTGACCCTCTTGCAGATAAATTTCTTGTTATATCAGCCCTTATAGTTCTCGTGGATATGGCAAGGCTGTCTGCATGGATGGCGATAATCATTATTGTCAGGGAATTTCTTATAACAGGCCTCAGGGTTGTCGCTCTTTCGAAGGATATAATCATTCCTGCTGAAATGGGCGGAAAACTGAAGGTCGGCGCCCAGATAACCGCCATATTATGCCTCATTCTCGTGGGCAGTATTTTTGACAATCTCCCTCTGGACTTATACGATATCGGCATCGCATTTGTCTGGGTTGCCGTTGTCCTTTCTGTAATCTCAGGCGTCCAATACACAATCTCTTTCTGGAAGAAAATATGATAAGAATATCTCTGCTTATTATCTTTTCATTCATCCTCGGCTCAGTCCCCTTTGGCGTTATAATCGCAAAGGTTAAGGGCATTAACCTTAAAAAAGCCGGAAGCGGAAACATAGGAGCAACAAATGTCCTGAGGGTTATGGGCAAGGGCTCTGCTGCCCTGACACTGCTTGGAGACATGTTAAAGGGCGCTGCCGCAGTAGCAATAGGCAGTTATTTGTCCGTGGGCCCTGCTTATGAAGGAGCAATGGGAATCTCTGCCATCCTCGGCCATAATTTTTCGCTGTTCCTTCGCTTCAAGGGAGGCAAGGGCGTTGCCACGAGCATCGGTGTCTTGTTAATTTATTCTCCAAAAGTTGCTATACTTACACTTATGATATGGCTGTTTGTGGCGCTCATGACAAAATATTCTTCTTTGGGGGCGATTATGTCATTCGGGCTTTTGCCTGTAAATGTCTATTTATTTGATTATTCAAAGGCAAAATTAAGCGTCGCAGCCGTAATTGCGCTTTTAATTTTATCGAGGCATATTGGGAACATAGAGAGACTCATAAAAGGGGTTGAAAGAAAGATCGGAGAGAGGTCTTGACAAAAATAAAGGGTATTTATTACGGATTTTTGATCTGTGCATTTTTTTTGATATTGTTTTCCTCGCCGCCCTGCCTTGCAGAAGTCCCGGACTCGCCGGTTACGGAAATTCCGCAAGATATTTACGAAGCAAGGCTTGACAGCGGCCTGAAAAATACCGAGCCGTATTCTTATATCCTGATTAAAAAAGCACAGGCCGACCCGGCCCATGCAAAACAGCTTTTGACAGAGGCGATAAGATATTCCCCGAATCTTCCGGCTGCATATTTTGAAATGGCCAGGATAAGCTTTTCGTTTTCGCCGGACGGCATATTTGCAGGTCTCAATTATGTGATAGAAGGTATTCGGGCTTATAAGAGAAACTTCTGGTGGCTGGTAAGCATCGCCGGGCTGTCATTTATCAGCCTCATATCTTCATTTATTGTTGTGCTTTTGGCGATTACAGGCATAAGATTTTTTACAGATTCACCGCTCCTGTCTCACGACATAATGGAAGATAAAAAAAAGGCGTTGCTTATCCTGTCTCTTATCCCTCTTTCTCTTGCCGGCCCTTTATTTTTTATCGCAGGAGCGATATTTCTTTCAGGGCTGTATTTCAGCAAGGTGGATAAAGCAGTTGTATACGCGTCCATATTATTCCTTTTATTGTCGCCTTTTTTCCTGGGCATAATAAATACCTTTCTTTCCACAGCCTCTCCCGAACTCAGGGCTGCCGTGGCCGTAAATGAGAGCAGGGACAACAAACACGCCATCTCAGTTCTCAAGGACAAAAATGACTTTGTCTCTCTTTTTTCTTACGGGCTTGCTCTTAAAAGGGAAGGGCGTTATGAAGAGGCCATAGCAGTTTATAAAAATATTCTATCGGTGTCCCCGGACTCGCAGGTTTATGTAAACCTCGGGAATTGCTATTACGCTGTCAATGATGCCTCTGCCGCGATGGATTCTTATAAAAAATCCCTGGAGATTAAGCCTCTGGTTACGGCATATTACAATCTGAGCCTGCTATCCAGGGAAAAGCTTGATTTCCCAAAGGGCGAGGAGTATTTTATTGAAGCTACAAAGCTAAACAGAGAAGCTGTATCAAGTTTTGCCGCAAACTCAAAAAGAAACCCAAACCGTCTTGTTGTTGACGAAACCCTTCCCTTATCTATTTTATGGAAGTATGCGGCCGGCAGCTCTCAGAAACTGATAAAAATCTCATGGTTGAACTCAGCCCTCACGGCTTTAACGGCAATAGTCTTGCTGATTCTTTTTTACATAATTGACGCCAGGGTGAAAAACAGGGCCTACAGATGCAAAAGGTGCAACACTATACTCTGCGGCAAATGCGGGAAAGAGCAGCTCTGGGGACAGATGTGCGCCCAATGTTATAAGTCCCTGGTTAAATTTGACGGAATTGATTCAAGGGTGCGGGTAGCAAAATTGCTCGAAGTTCAGGAACTTCAGGCCAAAAAAAGAAATATGGTCAGGATGCTTTCATTCACCCTCCCAGGAATAGCTCACATATATGCCGGGAAGATTCTGACCGGAAGCCTGTTCCTATGGCCGTTCCTGTTTCTGCTGACCTTAATATTGCTGAACCCGTTTTTTCATACAGGGCTCTCCCTTTTCTCTCATGTTTGGTTAACCGTTCCGGCGACGGCATTGATGGTTCTCTTATTCCTTATTTCCGGCATCGTTGTAAGGAGGAGGCTTAGCAGAGGATGGCTTTAGAGGGCTCTTTAAAAGAGTTTGGCCTTGCGGATATATTGCAGCTGATATTTTTTCAGCGCAAGACAGGCATTCTTACGCTTGAAGGCAGGCTGGATGTGGTCCGGCTGCTGTTTTACGAAGGCAATATTGTGTCGGCAGAGTCAAAAAGAAGGATCGAGGCCAACCGTCTCGGCAGGGCGCTTGTAAAAAAAGGGCTTATAAAAGAGGAAGACCTTCAGAAAGCCCTCGAAGAACAACAATCAACAGGCGTAAAAATCGGCAATATCCTGATAAAAAACGGCCTTGTTGAAAAAGAGCAGATACAGGCTATCATTACATCCCAGATAACCGAGACCGTGACTCAGCTTTTTGGATGGAAGGAAGGTTTTTACGAATTTTCTCCTCAGGGAGTCCCTGTTGACAAGGAAATACCTGTATCATTGGACACACAGCATCTCCTGATGGAGGGGCTCCGCATAATTGATGAATGGTCGCTCATAGAAGGCAAGCTGACTCTCGACATCGTATTTGAAAAAACAGGAAAATCCGGCATTCAGCTTACTCCTGACGAAGAAGAAATGTTCGGGTTTGTAGATGGTGAAAGCGATGTAAGCGCAATAATAGACAATAGCAAGGCAGATAGTTTTCACGCATCCAAAGCGCTTGTCTCTCTCATGGAAAAAGGCGCCATACAACCCAGGGAAGCTGTCCCGATAGCGCCTGTAATCGCTCTTCCGAAGGCGGCAGCGCCGGCAAAAAAGGGAATATTTCTTACAAGGTCTATTACGGCAATCGCTTTTTTAATCAGCCTTTCTATATCATTAATTCCGTTAAGCCAAATTTTAGTCCTGAGGAATACCGACATCAAAAAAATTCAAACATCCTGGAATATAGACGATATCAGGTTTAAAATTGAAAAATATCTATATGAAAATGGTTCTTACCCGACGTCAATAGAACACATAACAAAAATGAATGATGAGTGGGGAAACCCCTTTATCTACAAAACAGACGATAACAATTTTGTCCTCCTCAGCGCGGGCCCTGATGGAAAAGAAGGGACGGAGGATGACGTCTACTAAAAAAGGGGTTAGGGGTCACGGGGCGCATAGGGCTGTTGTTCTCTTAAGCGGCGGGGTTGACTCCTCAACCGTTCTTGCTATTGCAAAATCAAAAGGCTATGAGCTATATGCGCTTAGTTTTGACTACAGCCAGAGGCATAAAATAGAACTTGAAGCGGCAAAAAAAGTTGCCCTGTCGCTCGGCGCAAAAAAACATCTGATAATAAAATTCGACCTAAGAGAGATTGGCGGCTCGGCCCTGACATCAGAGATGGAAGTGCCAAAATCAGGGATTAGGGGTCAGGGGTTAGGGGTTAGCAGTAAGAACCAATCCCCAGTCACCAATCCCCGGTCACCAATTCCAATCACCTACGTCCCTGCACGAAACACAATTTTTCTCTCGTTTGCCCTTGCCTGGGCAGAGACGCTTATATCGGAGAATATATTCATAGGCGCGAATGCTGTTGATTACAGCGGGTATCCGGACTGCAGGCCGGAATATCTTAAGGCGTTTGAGGCTATGGCCAATCTTGCGACAAAGGCGTCTGTTGAAGGCAGGATGAGATTCAAGATCAATGCGCCCTTAATCAAGATGACAAAGGCGGAGATTATTAAAAAGGGCTCAAGCCTCGGCCTTGATTACTCGCTGACCTGGAGTTGCTATGACCCGCAGCCTGCTAAAAAAGGGGTTAGGGGTCAAGGGTCAGGGGTCAGAAAAAAAGACCAATCCCTAATCCCCAGTCCCCAATCCCCTTATGTACCTTGCGGCAGATGCGATAGTTGTCTTTTCAGGGCAAAAGGTTTTAAAGAGGCAAGGATAAAAGATCAGCTGCTGAGTTATAATAGGCCAAATGCGTCCTTATGATCTGATAAAGAAAAAACGCGATGGGATTGAACTTTCGGAAGAGGAATTAACATTCTTTATAACGAAATATCTTTCAAATGAAATCCCCGAGCATCAGATGTCTGCTTTTCTCATGGCGGTTTATTTCAGCGGCATGAGCGATGCCGAGACAACGACATTGACTAATTTGATGCTTTCTTCCGGCAGCAGAGTTGACCTCTCCGATATATCGGCTCCCAGGGTTGATAAACATTCAACAGGCGGGGTCGGCGATAAAACAAGCATAATCCTTGCGCCCTTAATGGCGGCGATGAATGTAAAGGTTCCGATGATTGCCGGCAGGGGGCTCGGGCATACCGGAGGAACAATTGACAAACTTGAATCAATACCAAACTTCCGAACAAATCTGTCAATAGAGGAATTCAAGAAAAATGTTAAGGACATCGGCCTTGCTATAATCAGCCCTACCGATAAAATAGCGCCGGCGGACCAAAGGCTGTATGCCCTCAGAGATATGACTGCAACAGTAGAATCCATCCCCTTGATTGCGGCAAGCATTATGTCAAAGAAGCTGTCGGAAGGCATCGCGGGGCTTGTGCTCGATATAAAGTTCGGCAAAGGCGCATTTATGAAAACTGTTTCGGATGCGAGAAGGCTTGCTGGGATTATGGTAAATATAGGCAATTCAATGGGAGTAAAAACAGTTGCGGTTATCACTGATATGAACCAGCCTCTCGGCAAGACTATCGGCAACGGGCTTGAGATTAAGGAATGCATATCCGCCTTAAGAGGCAAGATGCCGGATGATTTAAAGGAGCTGGTCCTCACACTCGGCGCCTGGATGGTTTATGTGGCTGATTGCGTTACAGAAGAAGTTCAGATATCCAAACTGCCTGAACATGTAGTGATAAAATACAAGTCGGAGCTCATGGATTTCATAGAAAAAGGAGACGCATTTAAAAAATTTGTTGAATTTATTGACGCCCAGCACGGCGATCCCGAGGTTGCTTTCAAGCCCAACATGATTTCATCTGCAGGAAAAGTGAAGCAGGTAAAGGTTGCCGGAAAAGGTTATATACAGGCCCTGGATGCTGAAAAAGCAGGCATTGCAGCCATGCTTCTCGGTGCGGGTCGGAGACTCGACTCTGCGGGAAGGCAGAAGGCCGAAGATGAAATTGACCATTCCGCAGGCATTGTCCTGAACAAGAGAGTCGGCGACTATATAAGTCCCGATGAACCCATTGCAATGTTTCATTACAATGATGCAACATATATAAAAGAGGCAGAGGATGAGTTTCTATCAGGAGTTCAATTAGGCGAGATACCTCCTGATAGAAGGGCATTGATAATAGACGTAATCATATAATAAGGCAGCTTATGAAAAATAAAACAGGGGCAGGCAAGATATCGTTATTGGTCTTCGTGTTAATCTGGCTTATAAATGCGCCTGCGGCCTATTCTTCCGAACATCTCATAGGGAGCGGTTGCTCTGTAAGCAATGTAGGTTATCTGACGGAACTTGCCAAAGAATATGAAAAGCTGACAGGCATCAAGGTATTTGTCCGCGGAGGCGGCACAGTGATAGGCATAGAAGACCTGCGAAGCGGCAAGGTTGACTTTGCAGCTTCATGCAGGCCCAGGGAAGAAAACGACCCTGCGGATATTCAGTTCATACAGGTGGCATGGGACGCCCTTGTATTTATAGTTCACAAATCAAATACTGTCGGAGATATATCCATCGAGGACGTCAGGGCCATATACGCAGGCAAAATAACCAGATGGAAGCAACTCAAAGGCAAAGACACACTGATAAAAGTTTTTATATCAAGGCCTAAAAAAGGCCTTAGCGGCGTTGAGGCGTCAACAAAGACTCTGGTCTTAAAGGGGCTCGACCCTGTTGAAACTCCCAATACAATGTTTCTTGCCTCAACAGGCATAGTGGAGCAGATGGTGGAGGAGACATCCGATGGATTCGCAACAACCGGTTTTACAAGCGCGAAAAAAAGGGATGTCAAGATGCTGAAAGTTAACGGCGCCTCTCCTACAAACAGGAATATTATAAACAACAAATACCAATTAAAAAGACCCCTATTTATTTTAATACCCCAAAACCCCAAACCCGCGGTAAAAAAATTCGTTGATTTTGTGTTGAGCAGGCCGGGGCAGAATTTTATCAGAACCCAGGGAGTTATATCGCTTTTAGATGTAAAATGAGGTTATCTTTAAAGACAAAGGTCGCAGTCTTTATAACCCTGATTATAGTTGCAATCAGCATTATAAGCACATTTCTCTTTACAACAGCCCACAGCCGCAGTAAGGAAAAAGGCCGGGTTGTAAGGGGCACGGCGCTCAGCTACGCTCTCTCAAATGCCGCCGAGGAAGGTCTTATCTATGAAAACCTGGACCTTCTTAAAAAGGCGTCCTATATTATCAAGGCTCCTGATGTAACCGTTGCGCAGGTTTATTCAAATATCTGGGAAGCCCTTGATTCTTATCCCCTGGATAAATTAAAGGAGCCGCCTCATCCCGCCGCTGTGGCGCATTTCAAAAATTCAAGCGAGCCCTTATATGTAAAGAGCAGGGACGGATATGATTTTTACAGCCCGGTTTTTTTCAGGGCCTCAGAAGACGCTGCTCCAGCAATCATCGGCTTTGGCAGGATTATTTTATCGTCTGCAGATATAGACAAAGAAATTAAAGAAATAATCGCCATGAATATAATGGCGTCGGCTGTTATAACCCTCTTTGCAATCATAGCCATAAATATGCTTATCGGACGCCTTGTGATCAAGCCGGTGCTGTCGCTTCACAGAGCCGCAGCGCAGTTCAAAGACGGGATAATGCCTGATATTCTTCCTCAGCTTCATATAGATGAGATAGGAGAGCTTTCTTTGGAATTTAACAGAATGAGTCATGCAATTAAAGACAGGTCCGACAAGCTGATCGAATCCGAGAAAAGAATAAAATCCCTCTTTGATAGGGTTGAGCATGCGATATTCGGACTTGATAAAGACGGCAATATCATAGAGGTAAATGATAAATTCAAGGAACTTTTCGGCAGCGCAAAGACTTTCTGCTCTCTCATGATGAGCGCCAAGAAGGGAAACGAATGCCTTTTGAGATTTGTTAAAGGAAAAGTCGTCCATGCCGAGGAAAATCTAATGGGAAAACATGGGGAGGAACTCACGGCGCTGCTCTCCATATATCCGGAATTTGACGATAAAGGGAATATAGACGGGTTTGACGGCTACCTTATAGACATAACAGAAAAGAAGAGGATGGAGGAAAGGCTGATCAGGGCGCAGAAGATGGAGGCGGTCGGGACGCTCGCAGGGGGCATGGCGCATGACTTCAACAATCTTCTGACGGCTATTCTGGGATATGCGGAGATTATTCTTTCAATGACAAAAGAGGGGGATCCGTTTCATAAACCTGCAACCATAATACACGATGCAGCAAAAAGAGGGGCTGATTTCGGCAAAAAGATACTTCTTATATCCCGTAAAGAAAAGATGGAAATAAAATCCATAGATATAAATGATATAGTTAAAAATTCACTGGAACTGCTTCAAAGGAGCATGCCCAAAAACATAGAAGTTATCGCAAATCTCAAAGAGGGCATACCTCATACAAAGGCAGATGCGTCCCAGTTACAGCAGGTTATTATAAACCTTGCCGTGAACGCGCGGGACGCCATGCCGGATGGAGGGAAATTATTGATAGAAACTTCATCGGTCGGCCTGGAAAACGGGGCTGCAAGCAATATGCGCATGGATAAAGGCAGTTTTATAAAATTATCCGTTTCAGATACCGGCACAGGAATTGACAGGCTGACGCAGAGAAAAATATTCGACCCGTTTTTTACGACAAAGGAAGTCGGGAAGGGCACCGGTCTTGGACTTTATATAGTCCATTCGATAATAAGCAACCACGGCGGCTATATCAACCTTTACAGCGAGCCGCTTAAGGGGACTCAATTCAATATATATCTGCCTGTCACAAAGGATACCGATACCGAAGAAGAGCCTGGCGACACTCAGGATATCAGGGGCTCAGGGATGCTCCTGGTTATAGATGATGAGGCTGACGTCAGGGAATTATGCAGGGACATGCTGGAGCCGCTCGGCTATACTGTTTTGCTTGCAGAGAGCGGCCACGCCGGCATAAATATTTTCAGACAGATGCAGGACAAAATATCACTGGTCATAATGGACATGATTATGCCGAAGATGGGCGGGGCTGAGGTATTCCAGGCGTTAAAAACAATCAAGGCCGATGTTAAAGTATTGCTGTGTTCGGGTTACAGTCAAAATGGTTTTGCAGGCATAGACAAGCTTTTAAAGCGGGGCGCAATTGCTTCCATTCAAAAACCCTTCTCTCGCCATGCTATTGCAAGCGCCATAAAAAAAGCCTTATCTGAATAAAAAATACTCTGGGGCATAATTAAAACATCCGGAACCGCTGCAAACAACCATGCAAATTGACTATATTTGCCCTCAGAAGTTATCATAATTTCCTATGCTGAATCCTGAAAAACAATTGGAGATCATCAAGAGAGGCGCTGTAGAGGTTATCTCGGAAAAAGAGCTTCTTCAAAAACTCGAAAAATCTTCAAAAGAAAACAGGTCTCTCAGGATAAAGGCCGGTTTTGACCCCACTGCGCCGGACATCCATGTAGGCCATACAGTGCTGCTGGAGAAGATGCGGCAGTTTCAGGAACTCGGGCATGAGATATTATTCCTTATCGGTGATTTCACAGGAATGATCGGCGACCCAACAGGCAGGTCAGAGGTGAGGAAGCCGCTGACAAAAGAAGAGGTATTAAAAAATGCCGCGACATACAAAGAGCAGATATTTAAGATTTTGGATTCTAAAAAGACGAAAATAATATTCAACAGCGAATGGCTTGCAAAGATGGATGTAATGGAGATTGTTAAGCTCGGCTCGATGCAGACAGTTGCAAGAATGCTTGAAAGGGAAGACTTCAAGAAGCGGTTTGAAAACCAACAGGACATTTCAATTCTTGAATTCTACTATCCGTTGTTTCAGGCTTATGACTCCGTTCATTTAAAATCAGATGTCGAACTTGGCGGCACTGACCAGAAATTCAATATCCTTATGGGAAGAACATTGCAGAGAAAATACGGCATCGAGGAGCAGGTTGTTGTGCTTATGCCTTTGCTCGAAGGACTCGATGGCGTGAACAAGATGTCAAAGAGCCTCGGAAATTATATCGGCATTACAGAGCCTCCAAAAGAAATATTCGGAAAACTGATGTCCATAACCGACACTCTCATGCTTAGATACTATGAACTCCTGAGCCGCATATCTCTTGAGGAGCTAAAGGAACTTAAAGAGGGAATCGAAAATGGAACAGTCCATCCAAAGGCTGCTAAAGAAAATCTTGCACTCGAGATTGTAGAGAGATACTGGGGAAAAGACGCTGCCTTAAGTGCAAAAGAAGAATTCGGGCATATCTTTGGAAAAGACAAAGGGTTGCCTGATGATATACAGGTATTTGAACTTAAGTGGGAAGAGGATGAGATGTGGGTTCCAAAGATTATGAAGCTCTCAGGCCTTACATCAAGCACAGGTGAGGCAATGCGGGTTATAAAACAGGGCGGGCTGAAAATAGATGACCAAAAATGCGATAACCCTGATGCAAAGCTCAAAAAAGGTGATTATCTTTTCAAGGCAGGGAAGAGGAAATTTTTGAGGGTTATCGGTAAGTGAAGTTATCTCTCAACCTGCTGTTTCGCCGTTAACAGGCCCGATGTTTTTGTCGGTTAAACCGTTCTACTCATGGCGAGAGAATCTGTATCTTTTCATCAGGCCATAAGCGTTTAAAATCAGAGACGTTAAAAGCTATCAATTTATCAACGTTTGATTTTATGGCTGCCTTAAAGGCAAGGGCATCATATATAATGCCGCCTGAAAATCCCGAATCCCTTAAATGTTTTATTGTAGTGATATATTCCGAACTTGTAAGAGAAATTATTGTTGCAATTCCTTCGATATTCTCACTGATAAGCCTCCATGCCATTTCAGGAGTAATTTTTGGACTTACAGGTAATGTTGTTAATACTGCATACAGTTCAGCAAGGGTATGTGAAGATATAATCATATCAAGGTCCTGTGATTTCGCCCGTTTAAGCCAGTTGATTGCCTGACTGTGCATTGGATGCAACCTGACAAGTGCGGCAACAAGGACACTTGTATCAATATCTTCATGTCCGCTTGATAGACGACAATTTCTTAATGCGTTCCTCACGATGTCTGCGGATGCTTTCTGTAATATCCCCTAAAGCAGTTCCTGCAAATACAAGCACACCATCTTCAATACGCAGCGGAGATTCCTGTTCTGCTTGTTTGATTACTATTTTTTTATTATGTTCCTCTATATCCAGCTCAGCCCCCGGTCTTAAGCCAAGCCTATCCCGCATGTCCTTAGGCACCACAACCCTTCCGAATCTATCAATCGTTGCTTTCATAATTCCTCCTAATTGCCATTCTAACATGCCAAATGGCAATTAGCAATGGCAATTAGCTTGCTATATCGCCGTTAACAGGCCTGATGTCTTTTC
>SCSY01000048.1 GCA_004298625.1 Nitrospirota bacterium
AAAAAAATAGTTAACGATGACTTAATTTTCATATAAAACTCCGGTTATTTTATTTGATTCACGGCTGTTTTTAACAAGACGCCTGTGGCCTTTTTCAATCTCAGCGCAGACAATTGATAGTTATATTTGGAATCCGCAAGCTGCCTTTCTGCTGTAACAAGGAGCGTATTTGCATCCATAACATCCAGGCTGTTTGCAATGCCGTATTCAAATTGTTTTGATACAGCCTTGTAATTGTCTCCTGCATAAAGCGCCTGCGCCTCAAACTTCTCCATAATCCCCTTCTGTGTTATCAGCTCAAGATATGCATTTTCAACTTCAATAGCGATTGATTTTTTCCTGTCCTCATAAACAAGCCTTATCTGTCTCTGCCTTGACTCCGCTTCCCGGACCTCGGCCCTTCTAAGGCCGCCTTCAAAAAATGCAAAATTCAGTTTGATGCCTCCATATACGCTTTCTTTATTGAGGAAAGCCGATTTGGGGTCCTCATTTTTTCTTGAATAAACGCCCTCAACGGAAAGAGTCGGCCAGTATAATCCCTGTGTATATCTGACCTGCCCTTCTCCGATTTTTTTCTGGAGCTCAAGACTTTTTAGCTCTGCGCGCTCTGAAAATGCCGCCTGCTTCAGGGATTCTATTGTCTCTGCGCCCTTGTCGTCTGCTGCATACCGGCTGCTGTCTGTTGCCTCTTTAAGGTCATACGCGCCTTCGATTCCGGCTACCCTTGCAAGAACAGCCATTGCAACCTGAAGCCCGTTCCTTGCCCTTATCTCTTCCGACTGCGCCCCCGACAGCTCTGCCTCGGCCCTCAGAAGCGTTGTCTTTGTTGCCTCGCCGACCTTAACCCTGACGGCAGAGGCGTCCCTGTGCTTAGTTAACCTCTCGACATTTGATCTTGCAATCTCAAGCGCCTTCTTTGCCCTCAGGGCCTCGTAATATGCAGAGGAGACACTGAGGAGATAATCTTCCTTCACTGAATGGAGGTCGTATCTGCTCTTCTCGATATTTTCTTTTGACATATTAAAGGCAGTAACCTCCCTGCCGCTCAGAGATACCGACTGGTCGAGTCTAAGCCCCCAGTATGTGGAATCTTCGGGCTGAATAACAGACCCTGAGGAAGAGAGCTTCTGTTCCGTATACTTCGTATAATTCCAGAATGCGGAAAGCTTCGGTAAAAGCACGGACTTTGCCTTATCCTTCCCAGTCCCTGCGATATAAACATCTTCTTCAGATATCTTTATCCTCTCCGAACCCTCCAGCGCAAGTTTGTAAAGGTCTTCGAGACCGTATTCAACAGCATGGGCATAATTTGCAAACAAAATCATCGAAAAGAAAATTATAAATAAAAATGCATTTCTCCTATTTCTGTCATTCCCGCAGTTCTTAAGCGGGAATCCAGACTTTGCTTCAGTTTCTCTGGATTCCTGCTTTCGCAGGAATGACGGTATCGTACCATATAGCATTTTATATCCTGACTTTTGACTTTTGATAGCTGATAGCTCATGGCTCATTTATTATTCCTCCTCACAAGTCCGTTAAGTATAAGGTTGCTGCATTCTTCAGGCAAAAAAAGTGAATCAGGCTCTACGACAATGGACAGGACAAAACCCCTTATGGCCCCGAATATTATCTTTGCCGATTCTTCCACATCGCATTTTCTAAACACGCCTGCTTTTATTCCCTTCCTGATAATATCCTCCAGCAGTTTTCTCTGGCTTCTGAAAAACTTTTTCTTGATCTCGATTCCAAAGGCAAAACCGTGCTCCCTGCCCTGAACCAGAATAAGCTCTCTGTGTTTTTTTACATACTTAATATGGATTGATATGAATTTACCGATAGCCTCCGCAGGGTCGTCAATATCGCCAAGCGCCTCCCTGGTCCTGCCTGCAAGGTCATCCAGCCTGTTCTTAATCAGGGTAAAACAAAGGTCCTCTTTATTCCTGAAATAAAGATAGAGGCCGCCTATGCTGATATCCGCAGCCTTTGCAATCATCCTCATGTTCGCCTTTGCATAGCCGTGTCCGGAAAACACCTTCATCGCCGCATCGAGGATTCTCTTCCTGGACTCTATGCCTGAACGCTTGTTCATGTGAACCATTGTTCAGTTTATAATAACAGGAATCGGGTGTCAAGAAAAATATTTTCAGGGCCGGCTTTCTTTGCCTATTTCCCCGTTTGAATATGCGCTATAATGTTTTAAAGAATGCCTGAGTCGTTCACTGAAAGGAGGGTAAAATGAAGGGAGATTCTTTAGAGGTCTATTGCAGCAATAAAGGTTGCGGGAACCGGAGGTCCATTCGGATATCACGGGCCATCATGAGACAGCCAAGTATAGAAAGATGAATTACATGGGAAAAAAGGAGGTCAAGGCGGCGGCAGCCGTCGCAAAATACCTGCTGCACAAAAAGGCGCAGCCGAGAGGCGCGTATCATCTGTACCAATGCCCTGTCTGCGGCTCAAGACGCGTATTCCATGAATCCGAGGGATTGACAAAAGAGGTTGACCCAAAAACAATTGATGAATTAGGCAAATAATCTTCTGTCAGGCATCTCTACCTTTGTTGCCGGTCATTAACTTAAGGGTTATTTCAGCTTAGACGTGGCCATCCCTGTTATTTCTTTTTCAATCTCTCCGGGCATACCCATATTTTTCATAAAGGCCCAGTTGCCCGCGTCTTCAAAATAGACCTTCATCCTGTACATTTCGTCGAGCGTTGCGACTTTTACCATGCCCTTTTCTCTATATACAATGACCTCTATCGGAAATGCCGGGACATGGTCAATACCCGGACATGAATTAATTTTTGATTCTCTTTTCTCTCCCGCGATCTTGAACGCCCTCGCCTCCACCTTCGACTTAGTCACGCCATAAATGGTTATATTGCCGCCCAGATCAAGCGTATACACAAGCTTCCATCCATTCGTATTTGAGACGATCCCTTCCTTAACCTTCCCCGATATTTCCCGGAAAGCACTGCCAGAATCCTGTCTCGTATAGATTTCCTTAACCTTGTCTGTAAAGGCCCCTCCGCCCATTCCTCCAACATGGCCCTTGCTTCTAACCTCGCCTGTCTGTTGATTTACGACCCTTCCCTTGCCGGCTGAGGCAAGAATTGCGGACAGGTCCTTCATCTTGCTGGCCGAGACTTCCTTTTCAACATTGTCGCCGAGAACCGTCCTGTTTAGCGACGCCGGGTTTACAAAAGAAATATTAATGCCGTTTTCGTCCGTAAAGACGCCGACCCTCAATGGGAGAGCGAAAGAGGATTTAACGCCGTGAGTTATTATCTTCTCGGAGTATCCCGGAGAATTTATCACTATAACATGCGCCTTGTGGCTGCATCCCTCAGGGACAGACGCATCGTAGGAAGCAAGTATCTGCCAGCCGTTCTTGACAAGCATCTCTTCGGTATTTTTTATTGCCTCATTAAATGCCCCTTCGAGCTTTTCCGTAACCTTCACATACATGCCGAAATCATCGGCATGAACCGTTGAAGATAAAAACAGCGCAATGGCCATCAGCGAATAAACAATTAGCTTTTTCATCTTGCCTCCATAGTTGCAGAGTTTATTAATATATTAAGCATTAAACTATAATATTTTACGGGAAATGTCAATAAATAAATCACCGCTCCCTCCACGTCTGCGCCCTGCTGGATTTTTTGCGCTTCTTAACTGGACAAATAGAACATTCGGCAGCGGAATTCACGCATGGAATCTGCCCTGAATGTGCAAGGAAGCTCTATCCGGAATTGTTTGATAAAGATAAAAAACATTGACCCTGTCTTCGGAATCCCAGGCGTTCTTGTTACGGTTCTATTTAATCTTTGAAATCTTATTCTTGGAATTAAGGACGACTATCTTTGGTTTGGATGCCTTTAGCTTCTCGTCTTCGAAATAGCCGTAGCAGAAGATGATAATCTTATCGCCGACAGTCCCTTTCCTTGCAGTCGGGCCGTTAAGGCAGAACATCCCCGATCCTTTTTTGCCGGGGATTACATAAGTCTCGAATCTCTCGCCGTTATTCATGTTGCTTATCATCACCTGCTCATAAGGAAGAATGCCGGCTTTTTTGAGGATGCCTTCGTCTATTGTTATGCTCCCCTCATAGGCGAGATTTGACTCTGTGACAGTCGCCATGTGTATCTTGGCCCTTAACATGCACCTTAACATGATAATCTCCAGGAGACAGGAGACAGGAGACAGGAGACAGCATTCCGACATCCTGACTTCTGTATTCTGTATTCTGTATTCTGTATTTTAGTCATTCTATTATCCTCGGCACTCTATAAAATTTATCCGTATGGTCCGGCGCGTTCATGAGGGCGTCTTCACCGGCAATTGAAGGCGCTGAAATATCATCCCGCATCACATTGCTTAAGGAAAGCACATGGGATGTGGGTTCGACATCTTTTGTATCGAGCTCATTGAGTTTTTCCACATAACTGAGTATGCCGTTAAGCTGAGGGCCGAAAAGCTCTTTTTCTTCCTCAGAAATAGAGAGCCTTGCAAGTTTTGCGATATGTTCCACAGATATCTTCATGTTTTTAATATCTATACCTTTTCGAGATTGGCGAACCTGAGGCAGAGTCTTTTTATCCCCACATTCGGAAAATTTACCATGACCTTCTGCTCATCCCCGTCTCCATAGCACTCCCTCACAACACCCGAACCCCATTTCGGATGCTTCACCCTGCAGCCCGCCACATATAAGCGCGGCGCGCTTATTTTAACAATCCTCTTCACCGGCGCGGCAACAGGTTGAGAACTTGCCGATTTTTCCGTCCATTGACAACAGTGCTGCGGTATATCGTTAAGAAATCTGGAGGGCTCCTGTTCCTGTATCTTTGTGTAGAGTCTTCTCTTTTTTGCTCCGGTAAGCCAGAGGATATCCCTGGCCCTTGTCATACCGACATAAAATAATCTTCGTTCCTCCGAAAGTTCCTCTGCGCTTTTAAGCGCCTTAAAATACGGGAGAAGGCCGTCTTCAAGCCCGACCACAAAAACAACGGGGAATTCAAGCCCCTTGGTGCTGTGCAGGGTCATAAGAGATACCGCATTTTCTGCCTTACGCGAATCCATTGCAGTAATCAACGCTGCGCTGTCGCTGAATTCATTTATATCCTTGCCTTCCGCGGATGCAATGAGTTCATGAATATTCTGGGACTTTTCCTCTCCTATAAATTCTTCATATCCGGTCTTATCAACTATTTCCTTCAGCATATCGCTTGCGGAACTATAGTCGGCGGACATAATTTTTTCTATCAGATGAATAAACCCGTTGAGTTTCTCTCTTGCAGAAGCAGCAACGCCGTTCGCCTTTAATACGGCCTTAATCGTATGGAACAGGCTCAGTGATTTCTTTTTGGCCTCATGCTCCAGCTTGGAAAGTGTTGCAGCGCCTATGCCTCTCGGAGGGCAGTTGATTATACGCCTCAGACTTACATTATCTTCAGGATTGATTATAAGCCGCATATAAGAGACTATATCCTTTATCTCTTTGCGATGATAAAAACTTATTCCTCCCATCACGCGATACTGAATAAGATCTTCCCTGAGGGCGTCTTCAATGGCCCGCGCCTGGAAGTTTACTCTATAAAGCACTGCGAAGTCCTTATAATTATATCTGCCCTTCAGGTAGAGCTCTTTTATCACGCTCGCTATATGTTTTGCCTCTTCCCCTTCTGTGTTAAGCCAGCAGTGATTGACTTTTTCTCCCGGACCCCTTTCCGTCCATAAATTTTTAGGCTTTCTCATCGGATTGCCGGCTATTACCGCGCCCGAAACATCAAGTATATGCTGGGTTGAACGATAGTTCTGTTCAAGCTTTATGACTGCTGCGCCTGGAAAATCCCTTTCAAAATTAAGGATATTGGCGACATCCGCGCCTCTGAATTTATATATGCTCTGGTCGTCGTCTCCGACAGCGCAGATATTATCCTCTGAGGCAAGCAGTTTCAACAGCCTGTACTGCGCATAATTGGTATCCTGAAACTCATCAACAAGAAGATACTTAAACATATCGTGGTATTTTTCGAGCAGCCCCGGATTTTCTTCAAAAAGTCTCACGGTAAGCATTATCAGGTCGTCAAAATCAAGCACATTGCATCTTTTGAGTTCATCCTGATATCTCACATAGACCCTTGCAAGCTTTTCATCAAAACCAAAGCCGTCTGTGCGGGACAGAAAATCGTTCGGACTAATGAGCGAAGACTTTAAAGAGCTGATCCTCGATACAACGCCTCTATACATGGCCTCATATATCTTAAACTCCTTCAGGATATGCCTTACGAGGTTGCCCTGGTCGTCATCATCGTATATCACAAAGCTGTTATTATATCCAAGCGCCTTTATCTCTCTCCTGAGTATCCTGTTGCATTGTGAATGAAAAGTGCCTATCCATGAAATATCCGCGCCCTTTCCGATGAGCTGAGATATCCTCCCTTTCATTTCATCGGCTGCCTTATTTGTAAAGGTGACTGTAAGTATCGAGGCAGGGGAAAGTTTTTTTGATTTTGCCAGATATGCAAACTTATGCGTAATAACCCTCGTCTTGCCGCTGCCTGCCCCTGCAAGCACCAGGAGCGGACTGCCTGTATGCAGAACTGCATCCCTCTGCCGTGGATTCAGGTCCTTCAATAAAATCTCTTCCTTTGACATTACAACTCCCTTTTTAAAGGTTAACTAATTAAATTAAGGGTGCGGATTGAATATCTTAGTCTAAAACAAATTATTAAGAAAAATAAAGTTGCATTTTTATCTTTATCCGTCATCCTACTCAACAGTAACGCTCTTTGCAAGATTCCTCGGCTGGTCCACATCGCATCCCCTTAATACCCCTATATGATATGCAAGAAGCTGCAACGGGATTGCCAGCAGGATTGCCATAAGAAAAGGATTGGTCTCCGGCACAAATATGCAATAATCCGAACGGCTGCCGACCTCTGCGCTGCCTTCATTTGTTATTGCTATAATCCTGCCGCCTCTGCTTCTTACTTCTTCTATGTTAGACAAAACCTTATCGTAAAGCCTGCCCTGAGGCGCCAAAAACACGGACGGGACGGCTTCATCAACCAATGCTATCGGCCCGTGCTTCATCTCTCCGGCAGGATAACCCTCGGCATGTATATAAGATATCTCCTTAAGTTTGAGAGCTCCTTCAAGCGCAATAGGATAATTTATGCCCCTTCCAAGATATAAAAAATCATCCGCCTTAAACAGTTCCTTTGCTATCCGCGCAATCTCACTGTCTGCCGCCAGGGCCTTCTCAATCATACCGGGCAGAAAAAGTAGATCCCTCAGCAGTCCCGTTGTTGAAGCCTTATCCATAGTCCCTCTTATCTCTGCAAGCCCAAGCGCAAAAAGATAGAGGCCGACTATCTGTGTCGTAAAGGCCTTTGTTGACGCAACGCCTATCTCAGGGCCTGAATGTGTATAAAAAACAGCCCCGGCCTCTCTTGAAGCAGTGCTGCCTACAACATTACAGATACTAAGAACCTTTGCGCCGAGCCGTTTTGCCTCTCTTTGAGCTGCAAGGGTATCGGCAGTCTCGCCCGACTGGGTTATTGCTATTAAAAGACTTCTCTGTCCCAATATGGGATTTCTGTATCTGAACTCCGAGGCTATATCCACCTCTACGGGGATCCTTGCAAACTCTTCTATCATATATTTGCCGATAAGGGCTGCATGCCACGAGGTGCCGCATGCAACGATAAATATCTTTTCCAGCCCGGTCAGAACATCCCTGTTCAATCCAAATTCATCCATATTTACTTCGCCGCTTTCGGGATAAAATCTTCCCCGAACAGTATCGGCAATCGCCCTGGGCTGCTCATATATCTCCTTGAGCATAAAGTGCCTGTAGCCGCCCTTCTCGGCCATAGACGGACTCCATGAAACAGATATGACTTCCTTTTTGACCGGCAAACCATCGAGGGTAGTTATTATCACGCCGTCGCCTGTCATAACAACCATTTCTCCTTCATCAAGAAATATCACATCCCTTGAATGGCTAAGAAAGGCAGGCACATCGGATGCAAGAAAAAACTCTCCATCGCCAAGGCCGATGACCAGAGGGCTGTCTTTTTTTATCCCAACTATCTTCCCCGGCTCCTTCTCATTCATCACCGCAAGGGCGTAGGCGCCTTTTACCTCTTTAAGGGCTCTCCTTACAGCGCCCTCCAGAGGGAAATCTTTTGAATACTTTTCAATTAGGTGGCATATAACTTCCGTATCGGTTTCGGATGTGAACTTATAACCTTCATCAATCAATCTCTTTTTCAGAGGCAGATAATTTTCTATTATTCCGTTGTGCACGATCACTATTCCGTCGGACCTGTGAGGATGCGCGTTTTCTTCCGAGGGTTTTCCATGTGTGGCCCACCTTGTATGCCCTATTGCCGTGCGGCTGAACGGCTTATCAGCCTCCATTACGGAATAAAGGTCCTTTATCTTTCCCGTGCACTTTCTGACCTCTATGCCTTCTTCACGGAAAAATGCAATCCCTGCGGAATCGTATCCCCTGTATTCAAGACGCTTGAGCCCGTCAAGGATTATCGGAACCGCATTCTTTTTACCTGTATAACCTATTATCCCGCACATATCAAACCAGTGAATAGTGAACAGTGATGAGTGAATAGTAAAAACAAAAATCCATCTATATTCCCCTTTTCTTTCTGCCCGACCTTTTATCTTTGACTGACAACTGACGACTGACAACTGACGACTGTCTTTTAATCGCCCATCCCTCTATATTCCTCTGTTCCGCCCTGCTCAGCGCAAGCGCTTTGGGAGGAACATTTTTTGTAATCGTAGAGCCTGCGCCGATATATGCGTCCCTGCCGACTCTTACAGGCGCAATAAATTGCGTATCGCTCCCGACAAATACCCTGTCTTCTATTGTGGTCCCATGCTTTTGTTTTCCGTCATAATTGCAGGTTATCGTGCCTGCGCCGATATTGACATCCCGTCCTATCGAGGCGTCGCCCAGATAGCTGAGATGCGAGGCCTTCGTCCCTTTTCCTATTATGGATTTTTTTATCTCGACAAAATTGCCTATCTTTGCCTCAACGCCTATATCGCTTCCCGGCCTTATATGCGCAAAAGGTCCCACAACTGCCCTTGCCCCTATGACAGACCCTTCAACGACCGTAGAATCCTTTATTACAGCCCCGTCTTTAATCACGCTGTCAATTATCCGAACATTCGGATAGACAACGCACCTTTGGCCTATTGATGTCTTGCCTTCAAGACAAACATTGGGATAAATAGTTGTTCCCTTCCCTATGGCAACCTCCGGATAAATAAAAACTGAATCAGGGTCAAAAAAAACAACGCCTTTTTCCATCCAAGCATCAACCAATCTCTTTCTGAATGCCTGCTGCGCCTTTAACAACTCCGGCATTGTGTTGACTCCCATCAGCTCATCTTCAGAACCTATGCAATATGCGTTTACATTACAGCCTTTGTTTCCGGCAATGCCGATAATATCAGTCAGGTAATATTCATGCTTGACGGCATTAAGCGGAATCTCTTTGAGCAGGCCTACCACATCGGATTCAATTGCATATATGCCGCTGTTGACCTCGTTTATCTTTCTTTGAACTTCCGTTGCATCCTTCTCCTCAACAATGGATATGACATTGCCTGAATCATCCCTTAAAACCCTTCCGTAGGAAGCGGGATTGCTTGCATTGAAAGATATAAATGAGACGGCATTTTTATTTTTTCTGTGCAGCCCGAGGAATTTATTTAAAGTCGCTTCTGTAACCAAAGGGGCATCCCCATTCATTACAAGCACAGCGCCTTTAAACCCCTTAAGAAGCACCCATGCCTTCAGGACTGCATCCCCTGTGCCCTTCGGTTCTTTCTGTATGACGAATGAAACATCAGCGCCTTTCAGTGAATCTTTTATGTCCTTATAATGCCTTCCGGCCACGACAATGACCCTGGAGGGCTTGAGAGCCAGGGCTGAATCAACCACATACTGCAAAAGCGGCTTGCCGAAAATTCTGTGCAGGACCTTCGGCAGAGTGGAATTCATCCTTTCGCCGCGGCCTGCGGCAAGGATAACAACTGCCGTCTTCAAACCGCCGCCGCTGACCGTGATCTTCATTCCACAGCCTCGGATATTTGTGAAGGAGACGCAATGCCGCCGGAAAGAATTATCTTTATGCCTTCATCTATCGGGATGTCCGTATAAAAAACATCCTGCTCGCTAAAAAGTATTATCTCTCCGAGATACAGATTATTTGTAGGAACATAAACTGCCCTGAGGCATAATTCATTGCCGTGCTTGTCTCTTTTTATTGTGCACTCCTTTGTTAAAAACCCGAATGCATAAGAACCGACCCTCGGATATTCAACTATAACAAACTTCTTGAACGAGCCCTTATTCTCCGGAGCAAAGGCATCCACGAGATGTTTTACGGAAGAATAGATGCCTTTAAATACGGGTATCTTTACAACAGCCTTCTCGATAAATTCTATCGCCTTTTTGCCGAAAACATTTGTTGATATTATGCCGACAAGAAATATCAGGACTACCGCAGAGACAAAGCCGAGACCGGGAACGTGATGTTCGAGAATCCTGTCATAAACAGGTCCGAGAATCCCGTCCACAAACTCAAAAAACCAGACCAGAACCAAGACAGTGATTACCGCGGGAATGGATACAATCAGTCCGGCAAGAAATTTTCTCTTAAGAATCGCTCGAATCGAAATTGCCATCTCTTTTTATAATAAATCCACGAGGCTAAATATTGCAAGACCAAAGAAAAAAATAGCTACACCGGAATACGCAAGTCCCTGCGTTAACACACAGATCTGGTATTATGCGCCAGTCCCATCAGCTTTAGCGTTGAAAATTATGAGCCATAAAAACTTGGAATACTCATCGAGCACCCTTGCCCTATCTCTTTTTCTCTTCCACCAGTCGGCAAATTTAAACCAGCTTTCTTCCGAAGGAGCGCTGATTATTTTTATTTCATCTCCCATAATTTTTGTAAAAATCCTGAGGGCCCTTCTGCTGTGATAAGGAGAGGTGACAAGTATGCATGATTTATAGCCATGTTTATTCATAATCTCTTTTGTAAATATTGCGTCTTCTTCCGTAGTCCTTGATTTGTCTTCGAGCAAAATAGCGTTTTTAGGAATCCCAAGATAAACTCCATGCTCCTGCATCAAAGAAGCCCATGAATATTTCCAGACTAACGGGCCTCCAGCCATAATCACCTTGTCTTTTCTGGCCCATCCGTCCCTGAAAAGTTTAGCGCCGTATTCCACCCTCTCGGTCTCCTCGCCCGCAAGCACCACTATGGCGTCCGCCGGTTTCAATTCATCCTTGTAATACAGATATTTTCCAGCCTTCTCCAGGATAAAACCATGACCGAGATAAAAAAGGCCGCATACAACAACAAAGGCAATCAGCGCTTTAAAACATTTAAGCATTATTCCTCCTCAAATACCATTTCAGCAATCTCAAGCCTGCTCCGGCTTTTATTAAAAATTCCTTAAAACTCCGCAACTCCTTAATCCTTTCAAATATATACCATGGACTAAGATAAAATCTCCTGTGCGCCTCCCTTAAAATACCGTTCAATTTTCCTTCGTCCCAGTTTTCATTTATTATGGCCGGCCTCCTGATATCCTTGTCCATCGGATTCTGCGCATCTACTTCTCTGTACCATCCCATCTTAACAGCATCATCATAAAGTTTTGTGCCGGGAGTGGGCGAGAGGACACTGAACTGAGCATAAGCAGGTCTTATCTCTTTAGCAAACTCTATAGTTCTCAATTCATCTTCATAAGTTTCGACAGGGATGCCGAGGACAAAATAGGCCATTGGTTTTATGCCTGCCTTTCTTGTCAGCTCAAACGCCTTTTTTATCTGCTCCACCTTGGTCCCTTTATTCAGATAATCAAGCCCTTTTTGGTTTCCGCTCTCAACTCCATAAGCTATCATTGAACAGCCTGCCTTCTTCATCCACCTAAGGGTTTCTTCCTCAACAATGTTCACCCTGCCTTCGCATTTCCATTCTATTCTGAGACCTCTTTCAAGAATGCCCCGGCATATTTCCATAACCCTTTCTTTCTTAACCGTAAAGAGGTCATCGTAAATAATTATGGAATTAATCTTGAATTCTCTATTCACGAATTCCATCTCATCAAGAACATTTGACGCGCTTCTCGATCTCCATTTAGAGCCGAAAACAGCCTTATCGCAAAATATACAATGATAGGGGCAGCCCCTCGAGGTAAACATGGTTGTCACTTTTCCTTGTGACAATATATATCTGTATCTTTCATTCGGCAACAGGTGCCTTGCAGGAAAAGGAAGATTATCAAGATCGGCGATAAACTGCGCAGGCGGATTAATAATCTCCTTTGTAATCAGTCCCGGCACATTGCCGATATCCTTCTTGCCCGATTCCAATCCATCTATAAGAAGCGGGAGACTCGTCTCGCCCTCGCCTTGTATGGCGTAGTCTATGTCGGAACACTGTTTGAATATCTTATTGCCGGCAACTGAGACGTGAGGCCCGCCCATAATTATATGCTTTGCATATTTCCTTGCTGCCCTCGCAACCTTGAACGCATTGTCTATCACCGGAGTCATTCCTGTAATGCCGATAAGGTCAGGAGAGATTGCCTTTATTTTTTCTTCAAGAGAGCGCATATCCAGCCCCTCTGCAAAGGCGTCTATAATAGAGACCTTGTGCCCTTTAGCCTCCACTACAGCGGCAAGGTAAGCTATTCCCAATGGAGGCACAACAATATCCTCCCTGACAATCTGCCTCGGCGGCGGCTGTATAAAAAGAACCTTCATCAGCCGCTCCTTTTCGTGCCGAAAATAATCTCTGAAACCCTAAATGCGCCAAAGGCAAAAATTACAAAGTATCCCAATGAAGGAAGATACATCCTGTGTTCAAAAATAACATCAGGCAAAACTGCTACAGAAGATGTAGGCGCAAGAATAAGGAAAAACCATAGGATGAAAAAAGATATAACCTTCTGCCTTTTGAATAAAAACACTGCGAGTCCAAAAAGCGCAGTTATGCCGATGACTCCAAATAATGTTGTAAGAGGGGCTAAAAGACCTCTGGAAAGCCCATAGTTATAATCCAAATTCTGATTTATCGGAAGTATAAGGAGCTTGATATACGTCCATATCACCCTGAACTGCGTAAGAAAATATTCTTGTCTTGATATTGAACTTGTTTCAGGGTCTATGATTGAGGTAGGAGGAAGCTGAACAGCATCCGTTGATATAAATGATGTGATAAGGGACACTCCCATAAAATACATCAAGGGAAGAAGTGTCAGGAAAAATAAAAGGTGCACAGGCCATCTTCGAGAGAGAGCTTTAATATCCCCGCCGGATAGAAAAAAGAAATCATAGAGAAGGATAACCACAGGCAATGTACCTGCTATCTCTTTCGACCCCATGGCAAGAACAGATGAAAGGATAGAAAGAGAATAAAAGGTTAAGGTCGAGGTTGAGGAAGACTTAATCTTAACCTTAGCCTCAACCTTGTTTAAGCTTGCCTTTACAAACAGAACAAGCGCCAGCAAATAAAAAAACGCCGAGAGTATTTCAGCCCTCTGGACTATGTACACAACTGCCTGAGTCTGAATCGGATGGACTGCAAACATAAGTGCTGCAAGCAAGGAAATATTCATCCATTTCGCAGACCTGTTCCTCAGAGTAAAAATCAGAAGGATATACACCAGAATTGCATTTGCAAGGTGTATAAAAAAGTTCATAACATGATAGCTGAATGGATCCAGCCCCCCAATCGCAAAATTTACAGCAAAGGTTGCCATCGTGACAGGCCTGCTGATCAAAGGTGAGCCATTATAATAAAAAAAATACGGTATGTTATTTATGGATTTAATATAAGGGTGGGTTATAATCGAGGAATAGTCGTCAAAATGGAATGCAGAATCAAACGAGTTCGAATATGCAAGAAATGTAAAAAATGCAATAACTATGATTCTTATGAGATGCGCATATTTATTTGCCATAATTTTTCCTTGCTATATCCTCCAATAATTTATTCGTAAAAGGCACAAATGGCCCTGTAGGATCAAGTTCGATATACCTGTTCAAAACCGGAAGCGCCTCTTCATATCTCTGCTTGGAATACAGGAAAAAACCGTAATTATAATAGATATCAGCCAGTCCTGGATAAAGGTCCATTGCCTTTTTATAATAAAATTCCGCCTCGGGGGTCATCTCGATCCTGCCGTAGGAAACAGCCGTATTCATATATGCAAGGCCGTACTCGGGGAAAATATCCGTTGCTTTTTTAAACTCCAATATGGCCTCAAGATCCCGGCCGTTAACACCTAAGGCCCTGCCGAGGTTATTATGCGCCCTTGCGTTATCCGGGGCTTTAGCAACCACATCTTCCCACAGCGCCACATCATCCTTCCAGACCTTATTGCGTTCATAAGTAAGATAAATAAGAAAAGGAACAACGAGGATAAAGACAAGCGTATCCAGCCATCGGCGTTTCATCAACATTCCTGATTACATTTCACTTTCTTTTTTCTGCATGCCAAGAACATATTTTTTAAAAACTATCAGACCTGTCTTTAATTTTGAAAAAAACTCGGTGTAAGAAGTAAGACTTCTCAGCTCTTTCAGGATAAAATGAAGGCTGAAATAATGACGCCTGTAAGCCCATGCAATGAGTCTCTCCATATCTTCTTTTTTGAGCTGAGGATACGAAAGAACCGATTCATAAACTGCGTCGTTAAGGGAATACTCACCGCCTATCAACCATCCTTCCCTCTTGGCAGCCTCATAAAGTTCAGTGCCAGGGAATGGAGTTGCTATTGAATAAAGCACATAGTGTATCTTCAGTTCCTCAACCGCATCTATTGTCCTCTTTATGCTGTCCTCTGTCTCAGTGGGACAGCTTCCAATAAGTATGTTGACCTCGGGCTCGACGCCGTATCTCTGCATGAGCTTTATTGTCGCCTTTGCCTTCCCGATATCGAGCTCCTTTCTTATGCATTTTAAAACCTCTGGGTCAAATGATTCTATGCCGAAGTCAACATAAGTGCAGTTGGATTCCTTCATGGCCTTCACTATCGGCTCTGTTATCAAATCTGCCCTTGCGAGGCATGACCATTCAAGGTTGTATTTTTTAAACAGTCCGCACAACTGAAGCGTTCTTTGTTCTCCCCATATAAAATTATCGTCCATAACGGAAACCGCCTTAAAGCCAAGCTCTGCTATCTCCTTTAATTCCCTTTCAACCCTTGCCGCAGACATTATCTTTACAGGAGGTTTTTTTCCGTATCTTTCCTTATGCACAGCCTCTCTGACATAGCTCAGAGAATTCGGGAAACAATACCAGCACTTAAAGCTGCAGCCCCTGCTCGTCAACAAAACTGTCTGAGGACTTGCCTTCATCTTTGAATTAAAATAGACTGAATGGTCAAGAAGCCTTCTGTCAGGCACAGGCAGGCTGTCTATATCCTGAATAAACTCTCCAAAGGGTCCGTGTAAAACATCCTTGCCCTTTCGGAAAACAATATTTGCGATATCTCGATTCAAGAAACCCGAATCAATAGCCTTGACGAGATTCAGCGTTGTCAGTTCAGGCTCTCCCCTTACGACAACGGTATCTTCCCTGTCATCTATGAGTTCATGCGGAAATGCCGTAGGATAAGGCCCCATATATATAAACCTGGAATCAGGTTTTATCTTCCTTATCATCTCCCTTGCCAGCAGATCCGTCCGCTTCGTTAAAAAAACAGAATAAAAGATAAATATATCCGTGTCCGTTGTCTTTATATAATCGGTAAATTCCTGGATATTCTTTTTATGGGCAGGAAAATCAGGCAATTCAACCTTATAGCCATTATCTCGAAGCACCGTGGCACAGAGCAGGCTCGGGATATGCGGCAGATAATAAAAAGAATATGCACATCCGTAGAGCCTGTCTGCAGCAGGCTTTCCGTCAAGAGAAGGCGGTGCAATAAAGGTTATTTTCATTATTTGCCGTCACCCCCTCTCAACGGAAAAATCAATTCTCTCATAAATCCCATTGACCAGCCAAGCAATATTATTGATATAACCACCGGCACCAGAAGTGAAACCTGTACAGACCCTGTTTTCTGCAGGGCCCTTATTGAAAAAATTAAAACCAGTAATAGATATCCGGCCAAAAGCAACATAAAAAGCATAGATGAAAAAATAAGAACCGCCAAAGCTGCCGGCAAGGCAAGTCCCACCATAATATGCACTAAGTTTAGCATTCTCCTGTCTTTTTTCCCCACCTGAAGCCTTCCGATTGCATAGCGATACATCTGTTTGAAAAGTTTTTTGGGATTCGGCCTTCTGTGATGCCAGACAAAAACATCGGGTGTATATAAAAGTTTAAACCCCTTATCCAGAAGCCTTTGATTTAATTCCGTATCGTCACAGGTAAGCAAAGTCTCATCTATGGGCATGACCTTATCAAGAGCATTTTTTCTATAGACTGCATTACAGCCGGGGATGCTCCTCACTTCCTTAACCTCTTTCAACTCTCTTGCATGGATAGAACCCGCAGAAAAAATCCCCTGGTTAAAGACAAAACCAACTGCCTTGCCAAAATTCCCCTCGTCCGGAGGTGTAAGATTAGGGCCTCCGGCACATGCAACCTCATCATCCTTAAAATATTTTAAGGAGTTTATAATCCAGTCTTTATCCACAATACAATCCGCATCAGTAAAAGCAATGATTTCTCCTTTAGCCAGTTTAAACGCAATGTTCCTGCCCGGCGAGACTGTTTTTTTCTCGTTCAGGACAACCCTTGCACCAAGCTGCTTCGCAGTATTAACAGTATCATCTGTTGACATGCCGTCAGCGATAATCACCTCAATCCTGTCTTTTGGATAATCAAGATTTGAGATACTCTCAAGACAATTCTTAAGCAATCCCGCCTCATTCCTCACAGGGATTATTATTGAAACAAGCGGCTCTATCATTTCGGACTCTTCAGGAACCACTCAACAGTATTTTGAATGCCTTCGGCTACAGAAACTGCCGGCTCCCAGCCAAAGACACTTTTGGCTTTTTTATATGAAAGACATGACCTCTGCTGTTCGCCTTTTTTAGCGGGCCCGCGAGATGCCGTAATATTTTTACCCGATACCCTGCTGATATTACTGAACAATTCGTTGACTGATGTCTCTGTTCCTGTGGCTATATTAAGCTCTCCTGTAAATTCAGTCTCTAACGCCTTTATATTCGCCTTCACGACATCCCCAACATAAACATAATCCCTCGACTGTAATCCATCTCCGTTTATCACAGGCTGCTCGCCCCTGATAAGCTTATGGGTAAATATGGCAATAACTCCTGCTTCGCCAAAAGGGTTCTGCCTCGGGCCATATACGTTTGCATACCTCAGAGCAATATAATCGAGACCGAAATTATGTTTGTAATAGTAGAGATATTTTTCACACGCCAGTTTTGCAACGCCATACGGGCTCAACGGCCTTGTGGGATGTATTTCATCAGCAGGAAAATAATCCTGTTCTCCGTAAATCGCTCCGCCGGTAGAAGCAAATATAAATTTTTTAAGCCTGTTTTTGACTCCTGCCTCTATAACATTAAGCGTGCCTATAATATTGGCCCCGGCATCAAAAGCAGGATTCGCCACTGATACCCTGACATCAATCTGGGCTGCGTGATGATTAATGACCTCCGGGTTAATGTCCTTAATCAATGATGAAAGGTCATCTCTGATGTCTGCCTGATAAAATTTTGCCTTAGGGTTCAGGTTATTTTTATTCCCTGTTGAAAGGTTATCAATAACCGAAACCTCGTGGCCTGCGTTTATATAAGCATCAACTATATGAGAGCCGATAAAACCCGCCCCGCCTGTAACAAGAATCCGCATGTTTTATAATAACGAAAAAAGTCTTCTTAATTCAAATCTGGCAGGTTTATTTTAAATTATGGGAACAGACAGGATATGGCACCCTCGCTCATTCTCGCTGCGCTCCGAGGTATTTTGCCTCTTTATTTCTATAAAATTCCCCCTTAGCAAAGGGGGAATAAGGGGTTATTTAATATCGGCAAAATAAAACCGCTCGAATACCATATCCTGCCTGTTGTTACTTGATTCATACAACAATGTTAAAATAATCCTATGGAACCATTAAAAATTATCGAAAAATACTATGTGCCTGATTCAGATGCATACCGGTTTCTTGTTGAACACAGCAGGATGGTTGCGAAGAAGGCGGTCGAGGTCGCGGAGAAGATAAAGAATCTGAACCCTGATATTGAATTTATCAGGGAGGCTGCAATGCTTCATGACATAGGTATATTTATGACAAATGCGCCGCAACTTGGCTGTCATGGAGATAAGCCATACATCTGTCATGGCTATCTCGGACGAGAGCTGCTTGAGAAAGAGGGGCTTCCTATGCACGCAATCGTATGCGAGACGCATGTAGGTCTCGGGCTTACAATCCAGGATATTGAAAAGAATAATTTTCCTATACCAAAAAGGGATATGACTCCAAAAACAATCGAGGAACAGATTATATGTTTTGCCGATAAATTCTTCTCAAAAGACAATGAGCCGTTGAAGGAAAAGCCGATTCAGAAGATCCGGGAATTTATAGGAAAATTTGGAGAAGCTAAGCTCAGACAGTTTGATGAATGGCTAATCTTTTTTAAAGGGCCAAAATAGCTACTTTTTCTTCAGCGCTCTTTCAACCGTCCTTATCGCACAAAACTCTCCGCACATGCTGCATACCTCTGTTTCCGTAGGAGGAACTTCCGCCCTCCATGCTTTCACCTTATCCGGATTAAGGCTCAAAGCAATCTGGCCGTTCCAGTCCAATGCCTTCCTGCATTTTGCCATTTTTATATCCTTATCAATCGCGCCTTTTATGCCCTTTGCAATATCAGCGGCATGGGCAGCAAGCTTTGATACAATTACTCCCTCTTTCACATCCTCGATGGAAGGCAGCCTTATATGCTCAGAAGGAGTTACATAACAGAGGAAATCGGCGCCTGCTGCTCCGGCTATTGCGCCTCCAATTGCTGCTGTTATATGGTCATAGCCCATCCCTATGTCTGTTACCAATGGACCCAACACATAAAATGGAGCGCCCTTGCAAATCTCTTTTTCAAGCCTCACATTAAGCTCAACCTGATTCAATGGCACATGCCCGGGGCCTTCAATAATCACCTGCACATTTTTCTCAACAGCCAAATCCCTGAGTTCTCCGAGCGTGAGAAGCTCTTCGATCTGCGTCCTGTCAGTTGCATCCGCAATGCATCCCGGACGCATCCCGTCACCAAGGCTTAGAGTCATGTCATATTTATAAGCTATATCCAATAACCTGTCATACTGTTCAAACAATGGGTTCTCTTTTTCATTGTATATCATCCATTCAAGAAGAAAAGAACCTCCCCTGCTCACAATATCAAGAATCCTTCCTTCTCTTTTCAGCCTTTCAACAGCTCTCATTGTAAGCCCTGAGTGAACCGTGACAAAATCAACGCCTTCTTCAGCGTGTTCCTCTATTACCTTAAAGAGTTCATCAGGAGTCATCTTGGCAATCGAACCTTTTTGTTCAGCAGTCCTGACAACTGCCTCATAAATCGGCACCGTGCCGACAGCAATCGTAGATTTCTTCAGCATCATCCTGCGAAGCTCTTTTATCGGGCCTCCTGTTGAAAGATCCATCACCGCATCTGCGCCGTATTTGATAAGGACGTCGAGTTTCTCCATCTCCTCATCTATCGAAATCTTATCCTTGGAAGTGCCGATATTGGCATTAATCTTTGTGCGCAAGTTTCTGCCTATACCAATAGGTTTTATTTTGTGGTTATTGTTTATTGAAATTACGCTCACACCCGATGCGATATCTGCTGAAAGCTGCTCAGGTGTTATTCCCTCGTCTTTCGCAACGAGCTTTACCTCTTCCGTGATAATTCCTTTTTTTGCCAGTTCAATTCTTGTCACAAGTTTCTCCTTTAATTATTCATTCATCAGACAGGATATTGTATTCGAGCGGTTTTTTTGTCCCGATAGCTATCGGGACAAAACCTCGGAGCGAAGCGAGAATGAGCGAGAATATTATGTCCTGTCTATATATCACCATTGACCCTCATAATATAATTTTTAGCCGCTGACTTTATATCAACCGCTCCTAAAATACCGCTTATCAACGCAACCCCATCAGCCCCTGCATCCATCACCGCTTTAATCCTATTTTCGTTTATCCCTCCGATGGCAAATACAGGAATTGATATTTCCGCCTTCACTTTTCCGAAAGTGTCTATTCCTATCGGCTCACCGTATTTAAGCTTCGACGGCGTACGATAAACCGGACCAAACGTTATAAGATCAGCGCCGCTTTTTTCCGCTTGTCTTGCCTCATCAATGCTGTGTGTTGATGCGCCAATAATGAGTTTATTCCCTGCAATCTTTTTCACGGCAGATGGAGGAATGCTGCTCTGCCCAAGATGAACTCCATCAGCGCCAACAGCCAGAGCAACATCAACCCTGTCATTGATAAAAAGTTTAGCCTTATGCTTTTTTGTAATCTCTCTCATTCTATAAGCCATATCTAACAGCTCTCTTGTTCCTAAACCTTTCTCTCTCAATTGTATGGCCTTAACTCCGGCCTTCAATGCCTCCACAACGGCAGTGGATAGTGAATAGTCATCAGCAAACAGATTCCTGTCCGTTATTAAATAAAGTTTAAAACCTATCAAGCTTTGTACCCCATACAATGACAGGACATTGTGTTTGAGCGGTTTATTTTGCCGATAGTCCTAAAAGTCTCACACAATAAAGAGGCAAAATCCTCGCAGGTCGAAGACCGAGAATGAGCGAGAACATTATGTCCTGTCATGAAGCTCACAGCATTCCCTCTATCGGGCTGCTTGCCGTCGCATAAAGCTTCCTTGGAATCCTTCCTGCCTTATACGCAAGCCTTCCGGCAATCACCGCGTGTTTCATCGCACTTGCCATAGCGATAGGGTCTTTTGCGCCGGCAATTGCAGTATTAAGAAGCACTGCATCGCATCCAAGTTCCATCGCAATAGCTACATCAGAGGCAGTGCCAACTCCTGCATCAACAATTATAGGCACCTTTGCCTGTTCAAGTATTATCTTCATATTGTACGGATTTCTTATT
>SCSY01000049.1 GCA_004298625.1 Nitrospirota bacterium
GCTCTTCCGATCTCGCTCATTCTCGGCCCCGCTAAATCGGGACCTCCGAGGTGAATTCTGTCCCGCCTGAAAGCTGGCAGAATTCAAAACCGCTCAAGTGCAATGCCTGCTGTCTTAAATCTAGTAATATTGGAGGTGTGTGATGAGATGGGATGCTGAGAAGTACGACTCGACACATGGCCCGCAGATTGATGTGGGGCTGAAGCTTATCGAGATGGCCAATGTTAAGGCCGATGATTCGGTATTGGACATCGGCTGCGGAACAGGAAGGCTTACATGCGAGCTTGCGCGCCTTGCTCACAAGGGCACGGTCGTGGGCATTGACTCGTCTCAGGAAATGTTAAATAAGGCAAAGGAAGCATCGTCTTCTTTCGGGAATATTTTATTGATGAATATCCCTGCGGAGGAGATGAAATTTAAAAATGACTTTGATTTTGTGTATTCCAATTCTGCGTTGCAGTGGATTAAGGAGCAGGATAACGTGATCGCACGTTCATACAAAGCATTAAAGCCAGGCGGTAGGATTGCGGTTCAGCTTCCTGCAAAAGACTTTTGCTGGGCGATGATGGAAAATATCAGGAGCGCCATCTCTTCGCTCGGGCTCGAATCAAAATTCGAGAAAATGGAATCTCCGTGGAGATTTCCCCTGAAAGAGGAGATGGAGGGGTATCTCAACAATGCGGGATTTGTGAACGCGAAGACTTATTATAATGAAGATATGCTTTTCTTCGAGAGCGTAAACGATGTGCTCGACTGGGGAGTTTCAGCGGGGTTGAGGCCGTTTCTTGCGCTGTTGAATGAGAAGAAGCAGGAGCGCTTCAAATACGCCTTTGCAATGGGCTTTGAGAATTACCGGACCGAAAAGGGAATCGAGTTTAGCTTTAAAAGGCTGTTTGCATTTGGAGAAAAACATTAACGGCAAGAGCGGGTAAAACTACATGGGCATAAAAGCAATAAAAGACAATGGCAAGGCCGTGATCATAGTTGCACTCCTTGCAGTTTATATCTCATGGGGGTCAACATATCTGGCAATCCGCATAGCCCTCGAGGATCTGCCTCCATTTCTCATGATGGGGATAAGGTTTCTTATTGTCGGCATAGGTCTTTATCTTTATCTGAGGATCAGAGGCGCCTCGGCGCCTGATCGTTCTCAATGGATTAATGCAACTTTGATCGGTGGGCTTTTATTATTAGGCGGAAGCGGCGGCGTGGCATTTGCCGAGCAGTGGGTTTCGTCAGGGATAGCGGCATTGATGATCGCCACCACGCCTTTATGGACCGTGCTTTTTGCAGGGATATGGAAAAGATGGCCGGCAAAATTAGAATGGGCAGGTCTGCTGCTTGGACTGGCAGGGGTTATAATCCTGAACTTCGAGGGTGATTTAAAGGCAAGTCCCGCAGGCGCGGCGGCCTTGATTATAGCGGCAATATCATGGGCATTTGGTTCTGCCTGGAGCCTCCGTCTGTCCCTCCCGCCGGGTTTGATGGCCGGAGCGATCGAAATGATTACAGGCGGAATATTGGTGCTTATGGCAGGTCTCTTAACCGGAGAAAAGATAGTGGCAATGCCCTCTCTGCGCTCGATCGCAGCAGTATTATATCTTGCTGTATTCGGTTCACTGGTGGGCTTCACGGCATATATGTATCTGCTGAACAGGGTGAGGCCTGCCCTCGCAACAAGTTATGCTTATGTGAACCCGGTTATAGCCGTTATATTGGGCGTATGGCTTGTTGGAGAAAAAATTACCGCTACGGGAATTACAGCGATGGTGGTAATAATCATCGGTGTTTTATTGGTTATGTTTGGGCAAAGGCGTAGTTGATTATAGGGTAAGATAACGGAGCTGATAAAAGATGAAACTAAAGAGGGTGCATAGCTAAGAAAGGAGGTGCGACTATGACAGAATTTAACAAATCAAACTGGGCAAGGGCTGAGTTTAGCAGGCAGTACAGGGATAACGCCGATATTTTTATCGTTGAGCGAGAAAGGATGCTCGATATACTGAAATCCTTCTATAAACATTTTCTTGGAGATAAACGGCAAAATAAAATTCTCGACCTTGGCTGCGGGGACGGAATTCTTGCGCATGAGCTTTTGAAAGTTGATGACGTTATATCAGCTACGCTTGTTGATGGCTCTGCTGATATGCTGGGAAAAGCCCGGGAAAGACTTAAAGGTTTTAAAAATGTCCGCTTCATTAACGCAAGCTTTCAGGAGATCATCGAGAAAGATATTTTGCAGCAGGACTTTGATATCATCGTCTCTTCTCTGGCAGTTCACCATTTAGATATGGCCGGGAAGATATCGTTGTTTAGGAGTCTTTATGCCCATTTGCATCCGGGAGGATTCTTCTTGAATATTGATGTGATACTGGCGCCATCAGGGGGCCTTGAACAGTGGTATCTGAAATTATGGCAGGAATGGATGGATAATAGGAAAGCCGAATTCGGGATATCAGACAGCCTCAGCGACGATATTATCCACAGGTATAAGGATAATAAGGACAACAAGCCTGATACATTGGATGACCAGTTGGATGCTTTAAAAGATATTGGCTTTCAGGAAGTAGATTGCTTCTACAAATACGGCATATTCTCGATATACGGAGGAAGGAAATAATGTTAACCCTTTATAGCAGATAAAATTAACCGTCAAAGGAGGATAAAATGAATATTGACACAAAATGCGTTCATGCAGGAGGGTACCACGACACACAGACAAGGGGGATAAATACTCCCATATTTACTTCCTCGGCATACGAGTATCTCGATAGCGAAACCAGACTGTATCAGAGATATTTCAACACGCCGAATCAGGAGGCTGTTGTAAAAAAGATTTGCGAACTGGAGGGAGCTGAAGACGGCGTTGTCTTTTCCTCGGGCATGGCAGCGATAAGCACATCCTTGCTCGCCTTGCTGAACAGCGGAGACCACGCCGTAGTTCAGGACGAGATATACGGTGGGAGCCATGCCTTTATCGAGGATCATTTTAAAAGGCTCGGAATATCCTTCACGTTCGTGCGGATGGACGCGCAGGCAATCGAGGATGCCATAACATCTAATACAAAGATAATCTACATAGAGAGCCCCACCAATCCCCTGCTTAACGTGGTTGATATACGCCGGATTGCCGAGATAGGCAAACGAAGAGGGGTTCTTACAGTTATTGACAATACCTTTGCAACACCGATAAATCAAAATCCTTTCTCCCTCGGAATTGATGTGATAATTCACAGCGGAACGAAATACTTAGGCGGACATAGCGATTTGTACTGCGGTGTTGCAGTCACCCGGAAAGACATTGCCGCACGCATCAGAAAAACTGCTGCGAATTTTGGGGGCAGCCTAAATGCGATGAGTTGTTACCTGCTCGAAAGAAGCCTGAAGACCCTTTCTATTCGTGTTGAACGACAGACACAGAATGCATTGGGGATAGCGAGGTTTCTCGAAAAACACGTTGAGGTTGAAAGGGTGAATTACCCCGGCCTCGAAAGTCACTCCGGATATAAAATAGCAAGCAGTCAAATGAGTGGTTTCGGTGCCATGCTTTCCTTTGAACTCAAAGACACAACAGCTATTGATTTCATGAGACGACTCAGAATCATCAAACCGGCTCTGAGTCTCGGAGGAGTGGATACTACCATATGTGATCCTGCAACAACATCGCACCAGAAAGTATCGGGGGATGTAAGAAAGCGGTTGGGAATTTCGGATAACTTGCTGCGGCTATCAGTAGGCATCGAGAGCGTGGAAGATTTAATTGAAGATCTTCAACATGCGTTGGAAGGCTGATAATCGAAGGCAGAAATGAATACCCTTGACCGGTTGGACATAGACCGTATAGCTTTTATCGGGCGGACATATGACGAATACAGAAAGATATTCGACCTTTCCAAATCTGATCTCGGAAGCGGTCATATACTGGATTGTCCTGCAGGCGCTGCATCGTTTGCAGCAGAGGCGCACGAAAGGGGTTTTCAAGTCACGGCGTGCGATACTTTATATGACCTCCCGGTCAAAGAACTGGCTTCTAAGGGTGAAAGCGACATAAAGCATATTTATGAGAAAGTTGCGGAGGCGTCTCATCTTTATATGTGGAATTATTACAAGGATAGGGATGATTTGATTAGCTTTAGGAAGAGGGCTTTAAATTCATTCCTGGCTGATTTCCCAATGGGGCTGAGACAGGGCCGGTATGTAAAGGCATCGCTGCCAAACCTTCCGTTTCCGGATGGGAAATTCAAACTTGTAATCTCAAGCCACTTTCTTTTTTTATACGGCGACCGGCTGGATTTAGATTTCCATAAGGCGTGCCTTAGGGAATTAGTGCGGGTATCCTCAGATGAGGCCAGGATTTATCCGCTGCAGGGACTGGACGCAAAACCCTATCTCAACATGGGTGCGATTCTAAGTTTTTTAAAACATGAAGGAATAAGGGCAAAGATCGTGGAAGCGCCGTTTGAGTTTCAGCGCGGGTCGAATAAGATGATGAAATTGCAGAAAGAATAGAGCGGAGGTAGAAATGGATGAACAAGAGTTAAAAAAGAGACTTCAGGCGGCCTTTAATGCCGTAGCGAATGGCTACGACAACCCGGCATTGCGCTTCTTTCCTGAAAGCGCTAAACATCTTCCGCAGTTTTTAAAACTTAAGGGCGATGAGCATGTGCTCGATATCGCAACCGGCACTGGCCATGCCGCAATAGCGCTTGCCGCTGCATTACCCAAAGGGAGGGTTACGGGAATCGATTTTTCCGAGGGTATGCTCTCTCGCGCAAAGGCGAAGATAGATGAAAATGGCATCCGCAATATCAGTCTGCATTCGATGGACATGCAGTCCCTCGATTTCCCTGACAGCGCTTTCGATGCTGCCGTGTTTTCATTCAGCATATTCTTCGTGGAGGATATGGAGCTCCAACTTCGCCATGTTGCTGAAAAAGTGAAGCTCGGTGGAAAGGTTCTTGCGACGAGTTTTTACAGTGGGACATTCTCTCCCCAAGTCGATATTTTTTTCGAACGCGTGAAAAAATACGGCGTAGATGTGCCTTCTGTTTGGCGGCGACTTTCAACAACAGAAGAATGCTCTACTCTTTTCGAGAAGGCTGGCTTGAGCAATATCCGGGTTGCTACAAAAGATATAGGCTACTATCTTGCAGATGCCGGTCAATGGTGGGATATAGTGTGGAATGCGGGACTCCGCAGGTTTGTAAGCGGTCTCTCACCTGAGGATTTGGAGAAATTCAAGAAGGAACATTTACAGGAGGTGGCTGGTCTTTCAACCGATAAAGGGATATGGCTTGAAGTGAAGGTGCTATATGCGATTGGAACTAAGAGCAGGACTTAATAAAAGTAGATTTTTCAAAACCGAGGAACAGAGTTTTTTCCCTTCTTGACAAATAGTTCTATATAATACTATCCTATACAAAACTATTGTCATCGAAGAAAGGATAAGGGGCATTTAATGAAAAAATTTCGGGAAGGCGGATTTCTTATTGCAAAGATACATACCCTTTCGGAGAGGGTATTGGCAAAGATATTAAAAAAATATTGCCTTACCGATATAAATCCCGCACAGGGAAGGATCTTTTTTGCCCTCTGGCAAGGTGATGGGATTTCTATACGAGAATTGGCGCAGAAAACTTCGCTCGAAAAATCCACATTGACGAGCATGCTGGATCGGCTTGAAAAAAATGGGTTCGTAGCCCGTGTTCCATCCAAGGAAGACAGGCGAAAGATACTTATTAAATTGACCGAAAAGGACAGAAAACTCGAAAATGTTTACACCAGGATATGCGAAGAAAAGATGCAGTTGTTTTACAAAGGATTTACAAAGAAGGAAATCGACAAGGTCGAGAGCTTTCTTATGCGAATCCTCGGCAATCTCGAATCGTTCGAGAAAAAAACGGGTAGATAAAATAGTCAAAAAATTAAGAAAGGAGAAATGTTATGAAAGTTCTATTGCTGGGTTCTCTTATTCTTATAATCATCTATGCCTTTGCGGCGATAAACCTGAGATTGGGTTATAAGAAGATGCTTTGAGGAGGAACGCTAAAGCCCTCCGTGAGAGGGAAGCTGATCGTGAAATTAGAGCAGAGAGGAGTCAAAGTACCTGAATGGCTGAAAAGGGGCGCTAAAGGATGTTGATTAAGAATAGACATTGGAATGGATAACGGAGTGCTTATAACCGGAAGTCAAAGCGGAGCGGGGAAGTCGGTTATAAAAAACGGTATGCCGAAATGATCCGGTGGTCGAAGAAGTCTTGCGAATGAAGTGATCGAAGGAGGTTGTCATGATTCAGAAAAAAAAGTTTAAAAAGAAGGTATATATATTCCCTGTCTTTTTAAAAGATTTCTTGTTTTTTCACCGAAATATCCCCGCTTTTATCGCATCCCAGTTCCACAGAAGAATCAGCAAGGCATTTGAAGCAAAAATAATGCTTGCTGTTACATCCGTCAACGGCTGCAAATACTGCGCATGGTATCATTCAAGAGAGGCATTGAAGGCGGGCATGGATCAAAATGAAGTAAAGCAGTTACTGTCGAGTCAATTAACCGGGCAAATCGAAGATAGGGAGCTTGCAGCCCTGAACTTCGCGTTCCATTACGCTGAGACCGATCAAAGACCGGACCTGGAACTTGTTAATAATTTATTTGAAGTTTACGGGAATGAGACTGCTTCTGAAATTTTGGTAAAGCTCCGAATTATTTATTTCGGCAACCTCTGCGGAAATACATTCGAGGCATTTCTTTCAAGATTAAAAGGGGAGAGCCCGGAGAACAGCTTCTGGTTAAGCGAATTAATTATTTTTTTAGCTGTTTCGCCGTTGTACGGTCTGATATCTCTGATGATGATGAGGAAGAATGAAGGGAGCTGGTAAAATGGACAAAATGCCGCACCAGATGACGGATAAAGAATTAAAAGCCGAGCTTGAACGGCTCAGGGATAGCCTCTGCGACCTTGAGGACATGCATTTATTCACATTCGCAAAGACATCAGCTCACATCGGTTCTGAAAAGGCGCAGAATATGCAGATAGAATTCGAGGAAGAATGCAGGATGCTAAACAAACGGATTGCAGAGATTGAAAAAGAACTGAAAACAAAGGGGGACACTGGTGAAAAAAATTAAAGTATTCGGCCGAGATAATCTGTCTTTAAAACAAAGCGTTCATGGCGCAAGAATGTGGGCTGTGGGTTTAGAAAAGGCAATGCTCACATATTTTGAGATGGAACCGCATACGAAATTCCCTGAACATTCCCATGAGGCCGAACAGATAACACTGGTGCTTGAAGGAGAATTGACTTTTAGATATGCTGAAAAAGAAGTTACATTGAGGCAAGGAGAGGTAATCGCAATCCCCTCGAATGCTGTTCATTCTGCTTTTACAGGAGACAAACCCTGCAAGGCAGTTGATGCATGGTCGCCGGTGAGAAAGGAGTATTTGTAAACATGAGCACATTGGAGGTGATAAAATGAGTGGATTTCCGGAATTTATGAGAAATTCCAGCAATGCAATTGCTGTTCATCAAAAAAGTGAAGGGGTAGAAGGCTATGTATTCGACGGCATTGACGGAAGTCAAATAGTGATATTCCAGTGCACAATGGGCGGGGTATCAAAAGAGCATGTTCATGACTTTGATGAATACTTCGTCGTTATTCAGGGTGAATACACACTGGGAATTGAAGGAAGAAAAATTAAATTGACGGCTGGTCAAGAATATCATATTCCCAAAGGAACGCCGCATGACGGGGTGTTTACTGCCGGCACACGAACGATGAATGCCTTCGGTGGAAAAAGGGCTGGTAGGAAATATAAGGTGGCACGGTAATTATCACGGATGCAACCATGAACATTTTGATCAGGAAAGCACGGAATGATGATTTTAATAACATAGTTGAACTATTTAAACAACTCTGGCCTGATAAGAAATCGAATCCGAAAAGACTTCTAACAGCATTTACAAGCATGATCTTATCAGAAAATTACGAGTTATTGTGCGCTGAAAAGGACGGTGTGGTGATTGGCTTTTGTTCATTGCTTTTATCGCATAATTTCTGGGTAGAAGGCAATATTCTATATATCACAACATTTATAATTGATGAAAAATACAGGAATCAAGGTATAGGGAAAAAGTTAATGGAGGCGGTGAACGAAATCGCCAGAGAAAAAGGGTGCAAAAAAATAGAACTGGAATCAGGTTTTCATCGGAAAGATGCTCATACATTCTATGGAAAGATGGGATTTGATAAAAGGGCATATTTTTTCTCAAGAGATGTGAGACAAAAAACAAAAATCTAAGGAGGTAAAAATTTATGTTATGTAGAAGTATATTTCTCGTGTTAATTTTTGTCGGGTTACTTTCTGTAACTACAACAGGATATGGTGAGGACGTCACCGCAGGTTTCGCAGAAGTAAATGGCACGAAATTATATTACGAAGTGAAAGGTAAGGGACAGGCCATAGTCTTTATCCACAGCGGCGGTTTTGACCGTCGCATATGGGACGACCAGTTCAACATCTTTGCTGAGCATTATAAAGCAATTCGCTATGACGTACGTGGATATGGAAAATCCCTGACCCCGACGAGGCCGTACTCCGATGAAGAGGATCTGTATCAATTGCTCAAGTTCCTGAAAGTCTCGAAAGCGCATATTGTCGGATTGTCTCTGGGCGGGCGTATTGCGATTGATTTTGCTCTCACGCATCCTGAGATGGTCGAAACCCTGATTCCGGTTGCTTCTGGTTTGAGTGGCTACGCCTTTTCTCCCCAGGACATGATAGAGATATTGAAAATTGTGTATTCGATCCAGAAAGATGATGGTACCCCGGCAGGGGAAGTGTGGCTGCAAAGCCCTTATAATGCCCCTGCAATGGAGAATCCCGATGTTGCGAAGAAGCTGAGACCCATTGCAATAGAGAACTCCCATGTTTGGCTGATGAATTTTCTGTTTCCGCGTCCTCCACTTCCGCTTGCCATCCAGCGGCTTTCAGAGATTCGCGTTCCCACCTTGCTGATTATGGGGGATCGGGACGTGCCGGGCATCAAGACTATTGTACAAATACTGGAAACCGGCATTCCAGGCGCTAAGAAAGTGATAATCTCAGGCGCCGGTCATGTTGTGAATATGGAAAAGCCCGAGGAGTTCAATCGTGTTGTTCTTGATTTCTTAAGCAAGCAATAAGGAGAATCTTGATAAAGCAAAACAAGTCAATTGATTTTTACGAAAACTATCCTGTCTCAATCATTATCTGCAGAAATGCTCTGTACATCCTTACTTGCATTGTTGGAGCCGTAATATTGTCGGGGTTCGGCGCATGGGCTGCTGTTTCATATTTGATTTACAGCGCTGCCATGACAGTCTGGGTGATGCGATTCAGATGTAA
>SCSY01000362.1 GCA_004298625.1 Nitrospirota bacterium
ATGACATGTGATAATTAAAGAGTTAGACAGGGAACGCAAACATGATATGTATTTGAATATATTAGTTCTTTAGTGGACAAGCTGGGTTTATTTAGTGTCGTGGAATTTGATCATGGAACCGTCATTCGCCAACCATGACGGCAAGTCGGTCGATGAGCGCTGTGTTGTAATAGATACCTTGAGCGAGCATTTCATGAACAGCGCCGCGAAATGACGAGATCAGCCCGGCCTTGCGTGCCTTCAGCAACACCCCCAACGTGCCTGAAACCTTGAGTCCGACATATTCCGCCACGTTTCGACCGATTTTCTCGTCGATCAACACCAAGTCGGCATCGTCGGCAAGCGCTGCCAACAATGTCGCTTTCTCGCCTTTGTCGAGTTCAAGCAGAATGTGAGGTGCCTGTAGCATTGGGGTTGTGACAGGAACTATCCAGGCGAGCCGTCGTAGCGGCGGCACCATAATCATCCCACCGGCGGCACATTCCTCGATAACTTCCTCGGCTACATGAATTCGGACGAATAAAGTCGGTAGCAGGTCAAGTTGTTGGATGGATGCCAGCGCGATAAACGGCGTCGTATTGGAAAAGACTTTCACAGCAAGTTCGTCTCACGACGAAAATCATCGTCCGAGTCGTCCAGCAGTGTCGCGCCGTGGCGCATGGCATCCAGAAGAAAATGGGCACGCGGAACACCGAGCCAACGCGCGGCGACGCCCGAGGAAATAGTGCCTTCGCGAAACAGGCCATAGGCCGCTTCGCGCTTGATCCGCTCCGCGAACTGCTCGGCGTTCGTATGCAGGCCGAGCAGCAACTCGGGCGGGCATTCGATTTCGACTATATTGCGCATTGGTTGCTCCTCAGAAGAAACGGGGTACAGGCCGATTAGCGGGATCAGACGGCTCCATTCTGCTACGCTTATGTTGAGCGGGTGGCGGCTCCCTCGCGATCAGGAAGCTGCTGCCTGTCCCGAATTGTCGTGCCATCAACTACCTCCTTTGCCGCACTTACTTTTACAAGCTTCAGATTGTCATAACAGCGCTTAGCCTGCAAGCAAAAAATG
>SCSY01000050.1 GCA_004298625.1 Nitrospirota bacterium
GGCAGGCATTCCACTCACCGCTTTGACTACAACCCGTGAGACGTCGGGGGTTATAGTTTTCTTTGCAGCTTCCAGGTAAACAGGACAAGGCCGGACGCCCTTTTGCGGGCGCCCGGCCTGTAAAATCGGTTGACAAGTTTTTTTTTGCGGTTATAATTAAATAGATGACGGAAAAAAGCAAATACCTCGAAGAACAGATTGCGAGGATACTTCAGTTTTGGATCGGCATCGTATTATTTCTTGCCATCAGTCTTTTTCTTCTCCTTGGAATAATGGATTATTTTGTAACGCCTGAGAATTTTGAAAAATTCGGCATCTACAGACTGAGCATATCAGTTGTTCTTGTCTTTCTCTATTATCTAAACAGGCTTAAAAAAAATAGAAACTATCAATATACCATAATCACTATTATGGTTATTTTATCGGCTATAACTATAGAACTGATGATTTTGCAATTTGGAGGCCACAGGTCAAGTTACTACGCGGGGCTTAACCTACTCATTATTGCCGCCTTAGGTCTTATACCTTACAGCCTGTCTCTGTCAATATCCATAGCATCTGTGATCTATGCAATGTATATTATCCCCATCCTGATTCTTGATAAGGTTACAGATATCCCTGCCTTTGTAAGCAATAATGCCTTTATGCTTTCTACGTTCATTATCGCCCTTACATGGAGAATCTTGACCCAGAAAACCATGTTTAACGAACTCAGCTTTCAGTATGACCTTGAACAGGAAAGGCGCAAGCTTGAAGATATAGTTGAAGAGCGGACCAAAGAGCTGTATAAATCGGAATTGATGTTAAGGTCCCTTTTTGAGAATGCCAATGACGGCATAATGATCATGGACGAAAACGGGATAATACTGGATTTAAACCAGAAGGCCTGCGATATGCATGGTTTTGACAGGAAGGCGCTTGTCGGAGTGAATATCGAACTCCTCGAGAGAGAAGAAAACAAACAATTGTTCAGGGAGCGCATGGAACGTATATTGAACGGCGAGGCGTTGATGTTTGAAACTCAACATTACAGAAAGGATGGCAGCAAGGTCTCCCTGGAAATCAGCTCAAAGGCCATAGAAGTGGGAGGACAGATCATGATCCAGTCGTTTCACAGGGATATTACCCAAAAAAAGAAACTTCAGGAGCATTTGTTTCAATCGCAAAAAATGGAATCAATCGGCTCGCTTGCAGGAGGGATTGCCCATGACTTTAATAATGTGCTGACAGGCATTCTCGGGCAAATTGAACTTATGCGTATGACCGACGTATTGGAAGAAAAGACCATAAAAAGGTTGAATGTCATTGAGAGCGCAGCGCGAAAGGCAAGCGTCACAATTTCAAAACTCCTGGGGTTTGCCCGCAGGAGCAACTATGAAATACTGCCTCTCGACCTCAACGCCATTGTCGGCGATACGGTAAAATTGCTCGGCAACATTGTGGATAAGAAGATAAGCATGAGGCTGGAACTCGGCGATAACCTTCCATTGATCGAAGGCGACGTCAATCAGATGGAACAGGTTCTTATGAATCTGATTGTCAATGCCCGGGACGCTATGCCGGATGGAGGCGTTATCTTGATTAAAACAAGCCGGGTGGATGTTGAAAAGGGAAGGCCGGATATACCGCCTTATATTGAACCGGGAAAATATATTTTATTAAGGGTGTCCGATTCTGGCTGCGGGATGCCTGAAGATATAATCAGTAAAATCTTTGAGCCTTTTTTTACTACAAAGGAACGCGGCAAGGGCACGGGACTGGGTCTTTCCATGGTCTACGGAATCATTAAAGATCACCAGGGGCACATTAGCGTCCGGAGCCGGATAAACGAGGGAAGCATATTTGATATCTACATGCCTGCTTCCGATAAAAAAGCCCATGCATTTACAGGCCGGTCGTTTGCTTTTCCAAGAGGAGGGGCTGAAACCATACTTGTTGTCGAGGATGATGAGCATGCCATGAGTTTTATAAGGGAGGCCCTTGAGATGCATGGTTATAATATTTTAGTTGCGAATAATCCTGTCAGCGCAATTGATATATTTCAGAAGGCGTCCGACCATATAGCCCTTGTTGTTACGGATATTATCATGCCTCTGATGGACGGCATGGAATTGACAGAGCATATCAGATCGAAAAAACCGACTGCGAGGATCCTGGCGATTTCAGGCTACAGCAAATATGCCATGAATAAAAACAGCATGGGGGTAAATGGATTTTTACAAAAACCTTTCGGCTCCGAGGCCCTGCTCTCGTCAGTAAGACAAATCCTTGATATAAAAGATATGGATATTACCATAAATTAATAAGCCCGGTATAGTTGTTTCATTTCGTCTCTGTATTGCCCGTTTTCATTATATATATACATCGGTTTTTCGATCTTCATCTCTGCCTTGCCTTCCTTAATCGCCTCGACAAGAACCATCTTTGCCTCTGTATTGGTATTTGAATGAACGAGTCTTAATCTTTTCGGCTCCAGCTGCTTTTTCCGCAAGGCGTCAATAAGTTCGACAAGTCTTGAGGGATGATAGATTATACAGAGTCTGCCTTTGGCCCTCAGGAGGTAAAATGAGGCGTCTATTAAATCTTTAATTTTGAGTTTTATCTCATGCCTTGCAATCGCCTTTTCATCCGTAGGGCTTATCAGCCCTGTATTCTGACGTCTGAACGGCGGGTTTGATACAACAAGGTCAAAGGATTTGGCAAGCAACGGAGAGCGCCCGGCAGCTATATTCGTTATATTGGACTCGATTACAGCGACCCTATCATCGAGCGAATTAAGCTTTGCATTCTTTTTTGCGAGGCCGGCAAGGCTTTCCTGAAGTTCAATAAGGGTGACTGTTGAATCATGGTATTTCCTTGCAAGCAAAAGTCCGATGACCCCTGAACCCGCCCCCAAGTCTGCAATATGCCCTGCCCTCCGAAGGTTCACAAATGAATAAAGGAGCAAGGCGTCCACGGAAAACCTGTAGCCCTTTTTATTCTGGTATAGCTTTAAATCGCGTATTGTATCGAGTGTCAGTTCCAATGGATTAAAATACGTTGCCCATTCTATCGCGTATAAAATCGTGAACCTTTTCAAAAACATGAAACCATAATTTATCCGGTATCTCCTCGATCTCCGCTCCGACAATGAAATCCGGCGATGCTTCATCGGCAATGCAGTGTTTTACCCTTGCCTTGAATTCAACCTCCTTGTCAAGCGAGGCCGGAACAGAAATCAGGCACTCTATAATTGAATTCGTTTCTATTGAAACCGGACTTTTCAGCCTTACGCCGTGCCGGCTGAAATCAAGCAGGGGAACGTGAATAAAATCACCGGCCTTGTTCTTTATCTTTAATATGATATAGTGCCTGTAAATTTCGGGAACAGGATATCTCGTTTCTTTACGGCGCTCCTGCATGTTCATGTCATCCCCTATCAGTCTGATTAATTGTTTTATGTCGTCAATAATAAAATCAGCGTCTTTAAGCGATTCCCTGCTCCTGTAGCCGTAGGTTACAGCCACTGTTATTATACCTGCGCCTTTGCCTGCCTGTATATCGAAATTACTGTCGCCTACAATAAGCGCTTTATGAGGCTCTGTTTCAAGGAGTTCAAGAACCTTTCTCACCGGCGCAGGAGACGGCTTTTTTTCGGGAGCGCTATCGCTGCCCAGCACAACATCAAAGAATCTCAGAAGTCCCAGTTCGTCAAGCAGTTTTTTCGACAGTAATTCCCTTTTATTGGATATTACCGCTTTTTTATATCTGCCGAGTCTTTCAAGGGTTTCAATTATCCCGGGATAGGGCCTTGTAAAATCAGAGAGATGCTCTGAGTAATATCCGATGAACCTGTCCATAACATCCGGTCTTATGGCAATATTTTGTTCGCCGAGTATTCTCTCTATAAGCCTTGAAAGCCCTTCTCCGACCAGCTTGATGGTATCCTCAACAGCAAGAGGCTTAAGTCCGTAAGCCTCTATTGCATAATTCACGGCATTGGTTATGTCCCGGCTTGAATCAACGAGCGTGCCGTCAAGGTCAAAGATTATAAGTTTCAGGTTTTTAAAGTTTTCCATAAAGGATTTTTTGTTAACCTCTTGATTAATTATAACTAAATTTACTGAAATCTTGACAATATTTCAAATATATGTTACAAAATTAGCAACGAGTTTTTACATTTTAGATAAAAGGAGGTGACAATCGTTGAAGAAAATAATCGCTTTAATTCTTTCATTAGTGCTCGTAGTAGCATTTGCGCTCACAATAGCGGGATGCAAAAAGGCTGAACAGCCGGCACCAGCACCGGCAGCTCCAGCAGCGCCGGCTGAGGCTCCAGCAGCACCAGCAACACCAGCGCCGGCAGCGCCTGCAGGCAAGTAAAAAGTTGATTTATTACCTAAGGGGTGGTTTAAACCACCCCTTAAAATTGCTTTTTTAGGGAAAAACTGTTATTATAATATTATATTAATTTAAAGTTCCAGCATATTCGGGTATTTTTATATAAAGAGTGGGTTTACCCACTCTTTTGTTTTATTGGTTATGAATGTAAAAGATTCAGAGGTTGAACAGAAAGCAGTAAAACTGGCAAGACAGATTGCCGGCGAACAGGCAGTTGAAGTCATTGGAGTAAATCTGTTCGGCAGGGGCAACAGGATGTTGCTCAGGGTTACGCTCGACAAAGAAGGCGGGGTAACGCTTGAGGACTGCGAAAGATTCAGCAGGAGCCTCGGCTTGCTGCTTGAAACCGAGGACCTTATGCCGGGGTCTTATAACCTTGAGGTTTCATCGCCGGGACTGGACAGGCCGCTGACTGCGCCGGTGGACTTTGAAAGGAATACAGGGAAACTTGTGAGAGTGACTACAAGGGACAAGATAGATAATCAGAATTTTTTTATCGGCAGGATAAGCGCGGTGAGCGCAAGTTTTTTGAGGTTATCCGTTGATAAGAAAGAATTGGAAATCCCTTTTGAGAGCATATTAAAGGCAAGACTGGAGATAGAAATAAAATGACAAAAGAATTATGTCATGTAATAGATCAGATAAGCAGGGAAAAGGGCATAGAGAAAGATATTCTGCTGAATGCGCTTGAATCCGCCTTGCTTTCCGCTGCCCGTAAACGGTATGGCGACAGGACCAATGTTCATCTCAAAATAGACCAGAAAACCTGCAATGTTACTGTTTATGAAACAAAGACAATCGTTGATAAGGTTCTGGATAAAAACCTGGAAATCTCAAAGGCAGACGTAAAAAAATCTTTTTCGGACAGCGTCGGCAAAGAAAGCGTTGATATCCCTCTGGACCTTCAGGACTTTGGAAGGATAGCCGCCCAGACCGCAAAGCAGGTTATTTTTCAGAAGGTGCGGGAAGCCGAGCGCGACGTTATCTATAATGAATTCAAGGGGAAAGCGGGACAGATTTTGAGCGGGGTTGTGCTTAGAAAAGAAAAAAATAACTACTTTATAAACATAGGCAAGACAGAGGCCATCCTTTCGCAAAGCGAGACCTTGCCGGGAGAAAATCTCAGAAGGGGAGATACGGTCAGGGCCTACATAGAGGATGTAAAACTAACCCCAAGGGGTCCCTTAATACTTGTTTCGAGGACCAATCCGAATTTTATCGCAGGGTTGTTTAAGATGGAAGTGCCGGAGATAAATGAAGGGCTTGTTGTTATAAAGAATATAGTTCGGGAACCGGGTGAGAGGACCAAGATTGCCGTCTACTCGACTAATACCTCCATAGACCCTGTTGGAGCCTGCGTAGGGATGAAGGGCACACGGGTTCAGTCTATTGTGCGCGAACTTCACGGGGAAAGGATAGACATAATCCCCTGGACCGATGATCCGAGAATGCTCATTGCGCGGGCGCTGAGTCCTGCAAGCGTTGAAAGAATAGGCATAAACGAAGACAGTAAGACAGCGATGGTGGTTGTTAATGACCAGCAGCTTTCATTGGCCATAGGCAAGAAGGGCCAGAATGTCAGGCTCGCCATGAAACTTACGGGCTGGGACATTGACATACTCAGCGACACGGAATACGGCAAGATTAAGATCGAAGAGGCGGATAAGGCTTTAGCAGAAATACTCGACAAGGAAGCGCATCGGAAATCCGCTGAGGCGGAAAAGAAAAATAAACCATTTGTTGATGGGTAAAAACCTTTCAGAATTCCCGATACAATACATTAAGGGCGTTGGCCCTCAAAGGGCAAAGCTTCTTAACAACCTTGGAATTAAAACCGCAGAAGACGCCCTCTATTACCTGCCCTACAGATACGAAGACCGGAACAATATCAACAAGATAAGCAATCTCAACTACGGACAACTCGAGACCGTAACCGGGAAGGTTATCGCTGCCGATGTAATAAAACTGCCGAGGAGCAACCGCAAGCTGTTTGAACTTACAGTATCTGACGGCAGCGGCTTGCTCAAAGGCAAGTGGTTTAATCAGCCGTTCATGAAAAAGAACTTTGAGGTGGGACAGGAAATAATCCTCAGCGGCATCGTAAAGAGGAATCCTTACCGGGGCCTCGGGTTTGAATTCGACAATCCTGAGTATGAATTTCCGACCGATGACGGAGACGCCTTTATACACACCTCAAGGATCGTTCCAATATACCGGACCACCGTGGGCTTAAGCGTCAGGCAGTTAAGAACCATAATGTTCAATCTTCTCGATGCCTGCGTAAAAGAAGTGTCTGATACGATGCCCAGAGAAATAATCGAGAGGAATAACCTCCCCGAACTTAAGGAGAGCATATTAAATTCCCATTTCCCTGAAGCCGGGGCAGACATGGATAACCTGAACAGGGGCATCAGCCTTTATCAGACAAGACTTTCCTTTGACGAGCTTTTTATGTTCGAGCTGGGACTTTCAGCGTTGAAAAAGGGCAAAGACATTGAAAGGGGAATAGCGTTTAACACAGAGGGCGTTTTTGTTAAAAAACTCCTTGATAGCCTTCCGTTCAAGCTTACCGGAGCGCAGCAAAGAGTATTCAGCGAGATACTTCATGATATGAAGAAACCTCATCCTATGAACAGACTTATTCAGGGTGACGTGGGTTGCGGCAAGACCGTCATCGCCATCATGGCAATGCTTACTGCCGTTGAATGCGGTTATCAGGCAGCGCTGATGGCGCCTACCGAGATACTCGCTGAACAGCATTATATAAATATACATAAGATTGTTGAAGACATGGGGCTTAATATATGCCTTCTCACGGGAAGTGTAAAGAAGAGGCCATTGGATGATATAGCATCCGGAAAGATTAATATAAGCATCGGCACTCATGCGCTCATACAGGAAGGGATAAATTTCAAAAATCTCGGACTTGCGATAATAGATGAGCAGCACAAGTTCGGCGTTATGCAGAGGGCGATGCTTAAAAAAAAGGGACACCCTGACGCCTTGACCCCTGATGTTTTAGTCATGACGGCAACGCCTATTCCGAGAACGCTGTCCATGACGCTCTACGGAGACATGAATTATTCCGTCATAGATGAACTTCCGCCCGATAGAAGACCTGTGTCAACGCGCCTGTTTAACGAGAAACAGAAGAGTTATATTTATAATGCAATTGCCGGTGAAATAAAAAAAGGAAGGCAGGTCTATATCGTATATCCTGTAATAGAGGAGACCGGCAAGTCAAATCTTAAATCTGCAATAATAGGCAAAGAAGCCCTGGAAAAGATGTTCCCCGACTATAAAATAAGTCTTATCCATGGAAGGATGAAATCTCAGGAAAAGGAAACAGTAATGGCAGCCTTTAAAAAAGGCGGGATTGACATCCTCGTAAGCACTACGGTGATAGAAGTCGGCGTGGATGTCCCTAATGCGACGATGATGCTGATAGTCCATGCCGAGAGATTCGGGCTGGCGCAGCTTCACCAGCTCAGGGGCAGGGTAGGGAGAGGGGCTGAACAGTCGTATTGTTTTCTTCTGGCGTATGAGCCAGCAGGCGAAGAAGCCAGACAGAGGTTCGGCATAATGGTTAAAAGCAATGACGGTTTCAGGATAGCAGAGGAAGACCTTATTATCAGGGGGCCGGGAGAATTTTTCGGCACAAGGCAGGCAGGGATGCCTGACCTTAAGATTGCGAATATAATACGGGATGCAAGGCTTATCGAGGACGCCAGAAAAGAGGCCTTCGGCCTGATAGATAATGATCCGGAACTTAAGGGATTTCCTGAATTGAAGAAGTGTGTTGAGGGTTTCTGGAGAGGGAAGATAGAGTTATTTAAGACGGGCTGATCTGTGATGAAATAGCCGCGCAAAGAAGCGTTTTCATAAACCGCTGTTATGTTATTATGAAACATTGCTTAAAATCGGCGTCTCTGCGGTTTTGCAGCGGGGAGGGTGATTGACTCCTGATTTTTGGATGGATTAGCATTAAATGAGAGGAGGGTGTATGTGGAGAAGGGTTAAGAATAATCTGGATTCGGGAATAGATAAGATAAAGTGGTTTTCGTCTGTATTGGCCGAAAGGATGAAGGTGGAATTTTCAGTAATTAAGCTTTTGCAGGAGCGGGAAAAAAAGGAAAAGGACAGGGCGGAAAAGATGAGGCTTGTGGGAGAACGCGTGTTCGAGTTAAGAAATCATTCGGAAAAAAACGCCTATAAGGACAAGGCGATATCCGAGGCTATAGTTGAGCTTGAGAGGCTCGATGCCGAGATTGAAGAGATAAAGAAAAAGGCATCCGAGATGAGTAATATAGAAGGGTAAATAGGTGAAGAAGGGGAAGAAGGTCAAATAGGGGAAGAAGATAAATGCAGGAAATAATTCTATATGGGATAGTTTTTCTTTTCGGCTCTGTTATCGGTTCTTTCTTAAATGTCTGCATATACAGGCTGCCGCGGGGGGAGTCAATCGTCTTGCCTTCATCGCATTGTCCTTCATGCAACACGCCTCTAAAGGTATGGGATAACATTCCGGTGCTCAGCTATATTTTACTCGGCGGAAAGTGCAGGTCTTGCAAGGCAAAAATATCCTTCAGATACCCGATGGTTGAAGCGCTGAACGCGCTGTTTTATGTAGCATTAATCTGGAGGTTTGGGATTGGATGGCATACGCTCATTTATTTTTTATTGGCCTCTGCCCTGATAGTCATAACTTTTATTGACCTTGATTTTCAGATAATACCGGACAGCATAACTATGCCGGGTATTTTTATAGGTCTTGTCTCAGGTTCATTAATGCTCCCGGACCCTTTTTTGAGATGGGCAATGCTTGGCTATAAGGCGTCTATGATCGGGGCCGTAACGGGATTCGGTCTTTTTTATGCGGTTGCTGTTTTGAGCAGGGGGGGAATGGGGGGGGGCGATATAAAGATGATGGCAATGATCGGGGCGTTAATGGGATGGAAGTCCGTGCTTCTTACGACTTTTCTCGGCAGCCTTTTGGGTTCTGTCTGGGGAATATCCCTGATGATATTTAAGGGTAAGGGAAGAAAGACCAAGATACCATTCGGACCCTATCTGGCCGCAGGCACAATCATCACTCTTTTTTACGGTCAGGAAATTCTTTATTGGTATCTCGGACGCAGATGAATCCCGTAGCAATTTTTTTATCGGCGACGATATTTTTTCTTTTAATTTTAATCTTTTCCTATCTTCTTAAATCATATCTGAAATTCAGGAGCAAAAAGGAAGCATCAGGGAATAAGGATACCTCTGACGTCGGTTTTGTCGTAGACACCTTTCATGAACTTGTGTCGAAACTTAAGGAAAAAGAAAAAGAACTGGAGATATTAAGGAAGCTTGCGGAGCAAAGAGCCGGGGATGTTGAGAGCTA